>NZ_NQYG01000002.1:73679-208506 GCF_002878485.1 Pseudomonas sp. AD21 | reverse complement strand
GCATCGCCTCCGGTTTGCTTCGCTGCACCTCCTCTCGATGTGTTTGGCTGCGCCAAACGGTCGCTGCGCTCCCACCCCCGGATGAATCCCTCCTCTCAGCCTGCCGATGGGGCCAGAAGATCAAGAGCTGCAGCCGAGCTTGCGCTCATCCTGTTGAGTGGGGCGGCTGCGCCGCTTGGGTTGTACGCAAATTAAAAACTGTAGGTCTTCGCCTGCTCGCGATGGCGGCCTGAAAGCCGACCACTTTCTAACGGAATGTGCCCAATCCCACTGTGGGAGCGGCGGTGCGACGATTCGACTTGCTTGCGAAGGCGGCCTCAGCCGACCACTTTCTACCGGATGTAATCGGTCCAATTGTGGGAGCGGGCTTGCTCGCGAAGGCGGCCTGTCAGCCGACCAAGTTCTAACTGAATGCAACCAATCCCCCTGTAGGAACTGCCGAAGGCTGCGATCTTTTGATTTGGCTTTGGCTTTGGCTTTGGCTTTGGCTTTGGCTTTGGCTCTTGATCTTGCCGTACCGGCCCCTTCGGCAGGCCGAGCGAAGGTGTTCATCAGGGGGTAGGCGCGCAGCGCCGTGCGGCGCAGCCGCATACATCGAGAGGAGGTGCAGCGAAGCCAACCGTAGGCGATGCCCCTGATGGACACCGTAGCGAGGGAACACTGAGCCTCAGCAAAGTGCCGTACGCCGGGGCAAAGCCTTTTGCTTCCTTTTTGGCGTTTGAAAAAGGGACTCGCTGTAAGAGCGAAGCCGCCAGCGGCAACACCCGCAGAAACGGATATACCCCCAACCCCCAAACCAAAAAAAGGCGCGATCCTCTCGAATCGCGCCTTTTCATCAAAGCCTGAAGCCGACTATCAACTACCCAGAGCCTTCGAAGCCAACCAGAACAAACCAGCCGACAGCGCCACAGTCGCCGGCAGGGTCAGCACCCAAGCCAGCAGAATGGTGCGCACAGTACCGCCTTGCAGGCCGCTCTTGTTAGCAACCATGGTACCGGCCACGCCCGAGGACAGCACGTGAGTGGTCGACACTGGCAGGCTGAAGATGTTGGCCAGGCCAATCATGCTCGCGGCGGTGATCTGCGCCGACATGCCTTGGGCGTAAGTCATGCCCTGCTTGCCGATCTTCTCGCCGATGGTCAGTACCACACGTTTCCAGCCGATCATGGTGCCCAGGCCCAAGGCCAGGGCGACCGCCAGAATCACCCAGAACGGGGCGTATTCGGTGGTGGTGGTCAGGTCTTTGCGCAGCTTGTCCAGGTCAGCCTTTTCACGGGCTTCAAGGCCTGGCAGCTTGGCGACTTTCTTCGCGGTGTCGTCCAGGCACAACAGGTAGCGACGCACTTCGATGCGGCTTTCGGCCGGCAGCGAGTGGTAGTCCGAGACACCTTTAAGCGTGTGCAGCAGGGCGGAAATGGTCGGTTCGGTCTGCTGCGGGTTGCAGCGGAATTTCTCCGGCAGGTCGCCTTCAACGCTCTTGCCCAGGGCCAGGAACTCGCCGAGGGTGGAGGCGTTGCGCTGGTAGAACTGGCTCAGGTGCAGAGTCGCATCGCGGGTGCGTTCGATCTGGTAAGTGGTGCTGTTCAGGTCGAGGACGAACTGCGCAGGTACGATACCGATCAGCACCAGCATGATCAGGCCGATGCCTTTCTGACCATCGTTGGAACCGTGCACGAAGCTCATGGCCATGGCCGACATCACCAGCACCAGCCGATTCCAGAACGGCGGGTGCTTCTTGTCGTCGATCTTGCGGCGCTGTTCCGGCGTCTTGTGCATCTTCGACAGCGGGCGCCACCATTTCAGGCCGATCAGCACCAGGGCGGCGACGAGGAAACCGGCCATGGGCGAAAACACCAGCGAGGCGCCGATGTCGATCGCTTTCTGCCAGTTCACGCCATCAGCCAGCGGAATGTCGTTGATCAGGGCATTGGCCAGGCCGACACCAAGGATCGAGCCGATCAGGGTGTGCGAACTCGACGCCGGGATACCGAAGTACCAGGTGCCCAGGTTCCAGGCGATGGCTGCGGCGAGCAACGAGAACACCATCGCCAGGCCATGGCCGGTGTTCACATTGATCAGCAGTTCCACCGGCAGCAGGTGAACAATGGCATACGCCACGCCAACGCCGCCCAGCAACACGCCGAGGAAATTGAACACACCGGAGAAGAACACCGCCAGGTGAGGCGGCATGGCTTTGGTGTAGATAACAGTGGCTACCGCGTTAGCGGTGTCATGAAATCCATTGATGAACTCGAAGGCGAGGACAAACGTCAGGGCGAGCAAGAGGCTCACAAGCACCCAAGCATCCAGTCCGCTGAATAAATCGATCATGAAGGTTTTCTGACCCGGTCATAAGGGGGCGCGATTATGCCAGAAAAGACTGGAAATCGATCCCCTACCTGCTCATCGGTAGCGCACTTCAACAAATTAAATTGTTGCAAGGTGCAATGGCCGAGTGTTTTGCAGGGTTTTGCAATCCCTTGATTAGCCTTGAAAAATAACGCTCAGCCAAGGGTTTTGCCAAGGTTGGAGACGGCTCGAACGCTTGTGTGAAATATCTCTGAAACGTGTACGACACGCTCCATTCCCGTGCAAGACGGGGGAGGTAGCCGCTGCCCGCGGGTAGCGGGCGCGCAAGGCATCGTCGCTTCACCGCGCTTGTAAGCGGTGCAGACGCAAGCCCTCGAAAACTCAGGATCGTCCGGTCATGGCTCTTCGGTTTTGAGTTCTTCTTCCATCTTTTTCAGTTCTTGCTGGAAAACCTGATCCTGAACAGTGGGGCGTTTACGCCATGCCTTGCGTTCCGGTTCCGGTTGAGCGGCGTAGGTGGTGACTTCCCCGCCGTAAACTTCCTTGTAACGTTGTTCCTGGCGCTCAAGTTCCGCGCGCAGTTCGTCTTTCGTCACAGTGCTACCTGTTTGAGTTGAGATAAATGTCTGGTGAACGACTGCAACGAATCGATTGAGCGATCCACCGACAGGCCATACCCGGACGGGCATTGGTGTTATCGGCAGGGCGATCAAGACTTCCATGTTGCAGGCGGCTACGGCACCAGATTAAAACTGACGCAGCATCAGTTTCCTGTTTCAGCGAGTGCTGGCGTTGCATGAGTCATGCGCGTCAGCGCTGGCCGGGCTGTCGGCGATTGGCATCGCGTCGGCGGGTGGCGGTCTCGGCGAATAAAACGGGGCGCCACTGAGATGCATTATAGCGGTCGATTCGGGAATGACTATCTTTGCCAAGTTAAAAACGGTTCTGGATGTGTGATTGTTTTGTGACTGACGTTTTTTATCAGTAGTTGCAGTCGGGTCAACCCTTTATTGGCCCGGTGTTGTGTTTCTGGCGTCATTAAGTCGAACAACTAAGGGATCGATTCAGCGGCTCGACAAAGTTTAGGAAATATTTCCTTGAGGCCGAGCAAGGCTGGGCGGCAGGCGATTGCGATAATCGGCCGGTGGTTCGATAATCGCCCAATCTTGGCATCCCGGCCCTTGTGCATCGGTCGGCGAGCCGCTTGTATAGCCATTGATCCGTGCCGGAAAAAAGGACAAGAAATGAACGATCAAATGCGCAACTCCTTCACCTCCGTGGCGCCGCCGATCGTCGCTTCGCCGGCCAAGCGTATCCAGGCGCTGACTGGCGACCCGGATTTCATGACCTCGCTGGCCCGTGGCCTGGCGGTGGTCCAGGCATTTCAAGAGCGCAAGCGGCACCTGACGATCGCCCAGATCAGCCACCGCACGGAAATTCCCCGCGCCGCGGTGCGGCGTTGCCTGCACACCTTGATCAAACTGGGTTATGCCACCACCGATGGCCGCACGTACTCGTTGCTGCCCAAAGTGCTGACGCTCGGCCACGCGTATCTGTCCTCGACGCCGCTGGCGGTTTCCGCCCAGCCGTACCTCGACCGCATGAGCGAGCAGTTGCACGAAGCCTGCAACATGGCGACGCTTGAAGGCGATGACATTCTTTATATCGCCCGTTCCGCGACCACCCAGCGGCTGATCTCGGTGGACCTGTCGGTGGGCGGGCGTCTGCCGGCCTATTGCACGTCGATGGGGCGCATCCTGCTGGCGGCGTTGGACGACACCTCGCTGCGCGAATACCTCGACCATGCCGAACTGGTGGCCAAGACCAGTCGCACCCTGCACACCCCGCAATCCTTGCTCGAATGCCTGCAGGAAGTGCGGCAGCAGGGTTGGTGCATCGTCGATCAGGAACTCGAACAAGGCCTGCGTTCGATTGCGGTGCCGGTCTACGACGCGTCGGGCCAGGTGGTCGCGGCGCTCAACGTCAGTACCCACGCCGGCCGCGTCACTCGAAACGAGCTGGAACAACGCTTTCTGCCGGGCCTGCTCAGTGCCAGCCGTGACCTCAGCGCGCAGCTGTTCGCCTGATGAAGCTGTTCGATAAACGCACAGTGTTGCGTTTATCGAATTGACGCTAAAACCCCCGGCTCATTAATGTCGCGGCAGCGTCATCCGGCGCAGATGTGAATGAGCCTGCCGGATTGTCGACTCCCATAATAATGACAAGAGGCAACTCACCATGCGCATGCTCCCCGACTGTCTCAGCCCCATTCCCTGTTGCCGGATTCTGCGCAACGCCTGATCCGACCTTCTATTCTTGTGTCCGTGCCGCTCTTTGGCCGGCCGCCGTTCGACTGCGTTTTTTGCGTGGAATAAAAATAATGAACCAGCCTCAGTCCGCTGTAGGTAACTGCCTCGATGTGCAGACCTTCATCAATGCCCAACCGATCTCGCGCTATCAGTGGCGGGTGGTGATCCTGTGTTTCCTGATTGTGTTTCTCGATGGCCTCGACACCGCCGCGATGGGCTTCATCGCTCCGGCGTTGTCCCAGGACTGGGGCATCGACCGCGCCAGCCTCGGCCCGGTGATGAGCGCCGCGCTGATCGGCATGGTCTTCGGCGCACTCGGCTCCGGCCCGCTGGCTGACCGCTTCGGGCGCAAAGTCGTGCTGGTCGGCGCCGTCCTGTTGTTCGGCGCCTTCAGCCTGGCCTCGGCGTACAGCACCAACGTCGAGCAACTGCTGGTGCTGCGTTTCCTCACCGGCCTCGGTCTGGGTGCTGGCATGCCCAACGCCACCACGCTGCTCTCGGAATACACCCCGGAGCGCAAGAAATCGTTGCTGGTGACCAGCATGTTCTGCGGCTTCAACCTCGGCATGGCCGGCGGCGGTTTCATTTCGGCGAAACTGATCCCGGCGTTCGGCTGGCACAGCCTGCTGATGATCGGCGGGATCCTGCCGTTGATCCTCGCTGTGGTGTTGCTGTTCTGGCTGCCGGAATCGGCGCGCTATCTGGTGGTGCGCAATCGCGGCACCGACAAAGTACGCAAGACCTTGTCGCCGATCGATCCGCTTGCCGTGGCGCAGGCATCGAGTTTCAGCGTGCCGGAGCAGAAAACCGTCAAGGCGCGCAACGTGTTCGCGGTGATCTTTTCCGGTACCTACAGCACCGGCACCTTGCTGCTGTGGCTGACCTATTTCATGGGCCTGGTCATCGTGTACCTGCTGACCAGTTGGCTGCCGACCCTGATGCGTGACAGCGGCGCGAGCATGGAGCAGGCGGCATTCATTGGCGCGCTGTTCCAGTTCGGCGGAGTGTTGAGCGCGGTCGCTGTGGGATGGGCGATGGATCGCTTCAATCCGCATAAGGTCATCGGCATTTTCTACCTGCTGGCCGGGGTGTTTGCCTACGCGGTGGGGCAGAGCCTGGGCAACATCACGTTGCTGGCGACGTTGGTACTGGTGGCGGGGATGTGCGTCAACGGCGCGCAATCGGCAATGCCTTCGCTGGCGGCGCGGTTTTATCCGACCCAGGGCCGGGCGACGGGTGTTTCATGGATGCTGGGGATTGGCCGCTTTGGCGCGATTCTCGGCGCGTGGATGGGCGCGACGCTGCTGGGCCTGGGCTGGAATTTCGAGCAGGTGTTGACGGCGCTGGTGATTCCGGCGGCGTTGGCGACCACGGCTGTGGTGATCAAAGGCATGGTGAGTCATTCGGATGCGACTTGAGTTGAGTCATTTTGATCCGTGCTGAATGTTCCGGCGCCTTCGCGAGCAAGCCCGCTCCCACATTGGAATGCATTTCAAAATGTGGGAACGGGCTTGCTCCGGGCGGCGTTCCGACGATGCTTTTGATCTGATTGATAGGGTGATAACAATCCGTTCGATAAACGAACACTCAGTCGATTATCGGATTGTTTGGTGATTTTCAGCGGCTTAATCTGCAGTGACTCCGGCGCTGAACCTCGCGCCTTTTTATCACTGGCGATTCACTACAATAACGGGAGCCTGCTCCATGGCTGAGATCCTTTCGCTGCACGACGCGGTGAAGCAATTCGTCAACGACGGTGACACCGTCGCGCTCGAAGGCTTCACTCACCTGATCCCTACGGCGGCAGGTCATGAAATCATTCGTCAGGGCAAGAAGGATCTGACCCTGGTGCGGATGACGCCTGACCTGATCTACGACCAACTGATCGGTGCCGGTTGTGCACGCAAGCTGATCTTTTCCTGGGGCGGCAATCCGGGGGTGGGTTCGCTGCACCGTCTGCGTGATGCGGTCGAGAAGCAATGGCCGCATGCGCTGGAAATCGAAGAGCACAGTCACGCCGACCTGGCCAATGCCTACGTCGCCGGCGCTTCCGGCCTGCCGTTCGCCGTTCTGCGGGCCTACGCCGGTTCCGACCTGCCGAAGGTCAACCCGCTGATCAAATCCGTGACCTGCCCGTTCACCGGTGAAGTGCTGGCGGCGGTGCCGTCGGTGCGTCCGGACGTGACCGTGATCCACGCGCAGAAAGCCGACCGCCAAGGCAACGTGCTGCTGTGGGGCATTCTCGGGGTGCAGAAAGAAGCCGCACTGGCGGCCAAGCGCTGCATCGTCACCGTCGAGGAGATCGTCGATAACCTCAACGCACCGATGAACGCCTGCGTGCTGCCGACCTGGGCCTTGAGCGCGGTCTGCCACGTACCCGGCGGCGCGCATCCGTCCTACGCCCACGGTTACACCGAGCGCGACAATCGTTTCTATCAGGCGTGGGATCCGATCGCTCGCGACCGTGAGACGTTTACCGCGTGGATCAACGAGTACATCCATGGCTGCGCTGACTTCAGCGAGTTCCAGGCCAAGTTGGCCGCTGCTTCGGAGGCCAAGTAATGACTTACACCACCAATGAAATGATGACCGTCGCGGCGGCCCGTCGCCTGAAGAACGGCTCGGTGTGCTTCGTCGGCATTGGTCTGCCGTCGAAAGCCGCCAACCTCGCGCGCCTGACTTCGTCGCCGGACGTGGTGCTGATCTACGAATCGGGCCCGATTGGCGCCAAGCCCAGCGTGCTGCCGCTGTCGATCGGTGACGGCGAACTGGCGGAAACCGCCGACACTGTCGTACCGACCGGTGAGATTTTTCGCTATTGGCTGCAGGGCGGGCGCATCGACGTCGGTTTTCTCGGCGCCGCGCAGGTCGACCGTTTCGGCAACATCAATACCACCGTGGTCGGCGATTACTTTTCCCCGAAAGTCCGTCTGCCGGGTGCTGGCGGCGCGCCGGAAATCGCCGGCTCGGCCAAGAGTGTGCTGATCATCCTCAAGCAGTCGGCGCGTTCGTTTGTCGACAAGCTCGACTTCATCACCTCGGTCGGCCATGGCGAGGGCGGCGATTCGCGCAAACGTCTGGGCCTGCCGGGCGCCGGCCCGGTCGGGATCATCACCGACCTGTGCATCATGGAACCGGAAGCGGGCACCCATGAGTTCGTGGTCACCGCGCTGCACCCGGGTGTGACCCGCGAGCAAGTGGTCGCTGCCACCGGTTGGGCCATTCGTTTTGCTGACAATGTCGCCACCACCGCTGAGCCGACCGCGGTCGAGCTGACTGCGTTGCGCGACCTCGAAGCGCGCACCGCCGCGGCCCACGGCCAGGCTCCGGGAGAAGCATGATGCGTGACGTGTATATCTGCGATGCGATTCGTACCCCCATCGGCCGTTTCGGCGGTGGTCTGGCTGCCGTGCGCGCTGACGATCTGGCCGCCGTGCCAATCAAGGCACTGATGGAACGCAATCCCTCGGTGGACTGGAACGCGATCGACGAAGTGTTCCTCGGCTGCGCCAACCAGGCCGGTGAAGACAACCGCAACGTGGCACGCATGGCGCTGCTGCTGGCCGGCCTGCCAGACAGCGTGCCGGGCGTGACCCTCAACCGTCTCTGCGCTTCGGGCATGGACGCGATCGGCACCGCGTTCCGCGCGATTGCCAGCGGCGAGATGGAGCTGGCGATTGCCGGCGGCGTCGAGTCGATGTCCCGCGCGCCGTTCGTGATGGGCAAGGCTGACGCGGCGTTCTCGCGCAACATGAAACTGGAAGACACCACCATCGGCTGGCGTTTCATCAATCCGTTGATGAAGGCGCAGTATGGCGTCGATGCGATGCCGCAGACCGCTGACAACGTCGCTGACGACTATAAAGTGTCGCGCGCCGATCAGGACGCGTTTGCCCTGCGCAGCCAGCAACGCACTGCCGCTGCACAAGCTGCGGGCTACTTCGCCGAGGAAATCGTCGAAGTGCGGATCGCCCACAAGAAGGGCGAAACTGTGGTCAGCCAGGACGAACACCCACGCGCCGACACCACGATTGGAGCGCTGAGCAAACTCAAACCGGTCAACGGCCCGGACAAGACCGTCACCGCCGGCAATGCCTCCGGCGTCAATGACGGTGCCGCCGCGCTGATTCTCGCTTCGGCTGAAGCGGTGAAGAAACACGGTCTGACCGCTCGCGCCAAAGTGCTCGGCATGGCCAGTGCCGGTGTCGCGCCACGCGTCATGGGCATCGGCCCGGTGCCGGCGGTGCGCAAACTCATCGAGCGCCTCGGCGTGGCGGTCAGCGATTTCGACGTGATTGAACTCAATGAAGCCTTCGCCAGCCAGGGCCTGGCAGTCCTGCGCGAACTGGGATTGGCGGACGACGCGCCGCAGGTCAATCCGAATGGTGGCGCGATTGCCTTGGGCCATCCGTTGGGGATGAGCGGCGCGCGCTTGGTGCTGACCGCGTTGCATCAGCTTGAAAAGATTCAAGGCAAGAAAGGTCTGGCGACGATGTGCGTCGGAGTAGGGCAGGGTCTGGCCCTGGCGATCGAACGCGTCTGACGCAGCGCGTCGACTGATAAGAACAGAGGAAAGCGAAATGACTGACAAGCCTGGCTACCGTCGTCCGCAGGAAGGCACTCAGCCTGAGTACCTGCACCCGACGTATCAATCCACCAACCTGCGCTCGCCGTCCAAGCCGTTGGTGTTTCTGCCGCATTCGTTATCGGAGATCACCGGCCCGACCATCGGTGCCGAGCGCGTCGCCGAGAAGGACAACGACCTGACCGCCCAGCACGACGGCGAACCGTTGGGTGAGCGGATCATCCTTCACGGCCGCGTGCTCGACGAAAACGGTCTGCCGGTACCGGGGATTCTGGTGGAGATCTGGCAGGCCAACGCCGCCGGCCGCTACAACCACCAGCGTGACCTGCACGACGCACCGCTGGACCCGAACTTCACCGGCACTGGCCGCACCGTGACCGACGCCGACGGCTGGTATCAGTTCCAGACCATCAAACCAGGCGCTTACCCGTGGGGCAATCACCACAACGCGTGGCGTCCGGCGCACATTCACTTTTCGCTGTTCGGGCCGAGCATCCTCACTCGTCTGGTGACGCAGATGTACTTCCCCGGCGACCCGCTGCTGGCCTACGACCCGATCTACAACTGCGTGCCGGACACCTCGGCCAAGGAACGTTTGATCGCCAGTTTCGATCTGGAAAAAACCATTCCGTCCTACGCCCTTGGCTATCGCTGGGACATCGTCTTGCGCGGCCGCGACGCCACGCCGATGGAGAAATAAGATGACGCTGACTGCCACCACGTCCCACACCGTCGGGCCGTATTACCACATCGGCCTGACTTGGCTGAACCGCGAAAACCTCGCGGTCGAACAAACCCTCGGCGAGCGCGTGGCGATCACCGGCCAAGTCGTTGACGGCAACGGCGATGTGGTCAACGACGCGATGCTCGAAGTCTGGCAGGCCAACGCCGCCGGCAAGTACGCGCACCCGGAAGACGAGCAGGACAAGCCGCTGGACCCGCATTTCGAAGGTTTCGGTCGGGTGCCGGTGGACGCCGAAGGGCGCTTCCGTTTCACCACGATCAAGCCGGGCACGGTCGAAGGCCTGAAGGGCTCGACCCAGGCGCCGCATCTGGTGGTGCTGGTGTTTGCCCGTGGGCTGGTCAAGCACTTGCTGACGCGCATCTACTTCGAAGGCGACCCGGCGAATGTTGATGATCCGTTGCTGGAGTGCGTGCCGGCTGAGCGTCGTGCGACGTTGCTGGCGAAAAAGGACGTCTCGGGTGTTTACCGGTGGAATGTGATTTTGCAGGGCACTGAGGCGGAGACGGTGTTCTTCGATTATTAAAAGAACACCACCAATGATCGTTCCCACGCTCTGCGTGGGAATGCCGCCATGGATGCTCCGCGTCCACTGTGACGCGGAGCGTCACGGGATGCGTTACCACGCAGAGCGTGGGAACGATCAACTGTGTTGCAGATGGAACTGTGGAACGGGACTGTTGCGAAGTGTGTCTAGACTCTCACCTGTCCCCTCAGAGTAAAAAACAATGACAACTACCACCGCTCATTACACCGGCGAAGAGCGCAGCAAGCGCATCTTCGCGATTGTCGGTGCCTCGTCCGGCAACCTGGTCGAATGGTTCGACTTCTATGTCTACGCCTTCTGCGCGATCTATTTCGCCCCGGCGTTCTTCCCCTCCGACAATCCCACAGTGCAACTGGTCAACACGGCCGGGGTGTTCGCCGCCGGGTTCCTGATGCGCCCGATTGGTGGCTGGATTTTCGGCCGGCTGGCGGACAAGAAGGGCCGCAAGACCTCGATGATGATTTCGGTGCTGATGATGTGCTTCGGCTCGCTGCTCATCGCGTGTTTGCCGACCTATTCCAGCATCGGTGTCTGGGCGCCGCTGCTGTTGCTGTTCGCGCGTCTGCTGCAAGGTTTGTCGGTGGGTGGCGAATACGGCACCACCGCGACCTACATGAGCGAAGTCGCGCTCAAGGGCCAGCGCGGGTTCTTCGCCTCGTTCCAGTACGTGACCCTGATCGGTGGACAACTGCTGGCGGTGCTGCTGGTGGTGATCCTGCAGCAGTTCCTCAGCGAAGACGAACTGCGTGCTTACGGCTGGCGGATTCCGTTTGTGGTCGGTGCGGTGGCGGCGGTGATTTCGCTATTCCTGCGGCGTTCGCTGAAAGAAACCGCCAGCAAGGAAATGCGCGAGAACAAGGATGCCGGCAGCATCCGTGCGCTGTTCCGCGATCACAAAGCGGCGTTCATCACCGTGCTCGGTTACACCGCCGGTGGCTCGCTGATTTTCTACACCTTCACCACGTACATGCAGAAGTACCTGGTGAACACCGCCGGCATGCACGCCAAGACCGCCAGTTACATCATGACCGGCGCGCTCTTCCTGTATATGTGCATGCAGCCGCTGTTCGGCATGCTCGCCGACAAGATCGGCCGACGTAATTCGATGCTCTGGTTCGGCGCACTCGGCACGCTGTTCACGGTGCCGATCCTGCTGAGCCTGAAAAGCGTCAGCAGCCCGATTCTGGCCTTCGTGCTGATCACCGTGGCGCTGGCGATCGTCAGTTTCTACACCTCGATCAGCGGCCTGGTGAAAGCCGAAATGTTCCCGCCGGAAGTCCGCGCGCTAGGTGTGGGTCTGGCCTACGCGGTGGCCAACGCGATCTTTGGCGGTTCGGCCGAATACGTGGCCCTGAGCCTGAAAGCCGGGGGCATGGAAAACGCCTTCTACTGGTACGTTACGGTGATGATGGCGGTGGCGTTCCTGTTCAGCCTGCGCCTGCCGAAACAGGCGGCGTACTTGCACCACGATCTCTAAACGATGTGCGCGGGCCGCGATGGCCCGCGCCGGCAAGGACTGTTTATGACTCAGCGACCGGGCAATCAATTGTTCGATGCCTACTTCACTGCGCGCGATATGCGCCAGGTCTTTTGCGATCAGGGCCGGGTGCAGGCGATGCTCGACTTCGAAGCGGCGCTGGCCCGGGCCGAGGCGCGGGTCGGGGTGATTCCGGCGTCTGCCGTTGCCCCGATTGCCGCTGCATGCAAGGCCGGTCTGTATGACTTCGCCGCGCTGGGTGAAGCCATCGCCACGGCGGGCAATTCGGCGATTCCACTGGTCAAGGTCTTGGGCAAACAGATCGCTGCGACCGACGCCGAGGCCGAGCGTTATGTGCATCTGGGCGCCACCAGTCAGGACGTGATGGATTCCGGGCTGGTCCTGCAATTGCGGCAGGCGCTGGAACTGATTGAAAACGATCTGACAGCGCTTGCCGATTCACTCGCCACTCAAGCCAAACGTCATGCGGCGACGCCACTGGCCGGACGCACCTGGCTGCAACACGCGACACCGGTGACCCTCGGGATGAAAGTCGCCGGTTGGCTCGGTGCGGTGACCCGCAGTCGTCAGCGTCTGCGCGAACTCAAGCCTCGTCTGCTGGTGCTGCAGTTTGGCGGTGCGTCCGGCACGCTCGCGGCGCTCGGCGGGCAGGCGTTGCCGATCGCCCAGGCCCTGGCCGAAGAGCTGCAACTGACACTGCCCGAGCAACCGTGGCACACCCAGCGTGATCGCATCGTCGAGTTCGGCGCGGTACTCGGTTTGATCGCCGGCAGCCTGGGCAAACTCGGTCGCGACGTCAGCCTGCTGATGCAGACCGAAGCGGCGGAAGTGTTCGAACCGTCGGCACCGGGCAAGGGCGGTTCATCGACCATGCCGCACAAGCGCAATCCGGTAGGTGCAGCCGTGTTGATCGGCGCAGCGACCCGGGTGCCGGGTCTGCTGTCTACGCTGTTCAGCGCCATGCCCCAGGAGCACGAACGCAGCCTCGGCTTGTGGCATGCCGAATGGGAAACCCTGCCGGAGATCTGCTGCCTGGTGTCCGGTGCGTTGCAGCAGGCGCAATTGCTTGCTGATGGCCTGGAAGTCGACGCCGCCCGCATGGCGCGCAACCTCGAATTGACCCAAGGGTTGGTGCTGGCCGAAGCGGTGAGCATCGTCCTTGCGCAGCGAGTCGGGCGCGACACCGCGCATCATTTGCTCGAGCAGTGCTGCAAACGTGCGGTGGCTGAACACCGCCATTTGCGCGCGGTGCTCGGCGACGAGCCGCAAGTGACTGCCGAACTGAGCAGCGCTGAACTGGATCATCTGCTCGACCCCGTGCATTACCTCGGCCAGGCGCAAGTCTGGGTCGCGCGCGCAGTGGCCGAACACAACGCATTGTCTGTCTGAAAGGAGAGGGCTGTGGCTTTCGTTCAACTCGCCGATGGCGAACTTCATTACGTTATTGAAGGCCCGGTGGATGCGCCGGTGCTGGTGCTGTCCAACTCATTGGGCACCGATCTGCACATGTGGGACGCGCAGATGCCGGCCTTCACCGAACACTTTCGCGTGCTGCGTTTTGATACCCGCGGTCACGGCCAGTCGCTGGTGACGCCGGGGCCATACAGCATCGAGCAACTGGGCCGCGATGTACTCGGACTGCTCGATGCGCTGCATATCGAACGCGCGCATTTCTGCGGATTGTCGATGGGCGGCTTGATCGGCCAGTGGCTGGGGATCAACGCCGGTCATCGCCTGCACACGTTGATCGTGTGCAACACCGCAGCGAAGATCTGCGACCCGTCGGTGTGGAATCCGCGCATCGAAACCGTGCTGCGCGATGGTCCGGCAGCGATGGTCGCACTGCGCGACGCATCGATTGCGCGCTGGTTCACCCCGGACTTTTCGGCGGCCAATCCGGGCGCTGCAAAGAAAATCACCGACATGCTCGCGGCCACTTCGCCGCAAGGTTATGCGGCCAATTGCGCGGCGGTGCGTGATGCCGATTTCCGTGATCAGCTGGCCTCGATCAACCTGCCGCTGCTGGTGATTGCCGGCACTGAAGATGCGGTGACGCCGCCGTCCGGCGGGCATTTCATTCAAGAGCGTGTGCGCGGCGCCGAGTACGCCGAGTTCCATGCCGCGCACCTGTCCAACGTGCAGGCCGGTGCGGCTTTCAGCGACCGTGTGCTGGCGTTTCTGAACGCTTGATAAGGGGATTTTTGTGGACGAGAAACAACGTTACGACGAAGGCATGCAGGTGCGCCGCGCGGTGTTGGGGGATGCGCATGTCGACCGCAGCCTGACCACACTGACCGAGTTCAATTCGGAATTCCAGGAGATGATCACCCGCCACGCCTGGGGCGACATCTGGACCCGCCCGGGCCTGCCACGGCACACCCGTAGCCTGATCACCATCGCCATGCTGATCGGGATGAATCGCGAAGGCGAACTGAAACTGCATTTGCGCGCGGCGGCGAACAATGGTGTGAGCCGCGGCGAGATCAAGGAAGTGATCATGCAGAGCGCGATTTATTGCGGGATTCCGGCGGCCAATGCCACATTCCATCTGGCGGAGTCGGTGTGGGATGAGCTGGGTGTCGAATCCCGGGAGTGATGGTGCCTGAACTGACGCCTTCGCGAGCAGGCTCACTCCTACAATGGAACGCGTTCATCTGTAGGAGTGAGCCTGCTCGCGATGGCGATACTTGTCGTGACACATCACACCTTGGCGACAATGAAAATCCGCTTGAACGGAAACAGCGTCTGCCCGTTTTGCTCCGGCGGGTAATGCTTATGCACCCGCATCAGGTAGTGGTAGATAAACCGCGCCTGTTCCTGTGGCGTCAGCGCCTGCATCACCGGCCTCAGCGCCGAGACCTTCACCCAGTCGTAGATCGGCGACTTGCCGTCGACCACCTGCAATTGCTCGGTTTCCCAGATGTCCCGTGAAGTGGTCAGCGGTGCGAGCAAACGGTAGTACTCCTCCAGTGTCAACAACGGTCGCGCCGCCATTTGCAGGCGCAGTTGCGGTGTGCCCATGGGCGTGTGATCGGGACCTGCGTCCTCGAGGGTGTCGAGCATCAGTCGATACCACAGCGCATCGCGCCAGTCCGGCATGTGTACCGCCAGACAGCCGCCGGGACGCAGATGTCCCAGTAGGCGCGGCAGCAGTTGTTGATGATCGCCAATGAAGTGCAGCACCGCCGCCGCGAGCAGCAGATCAGCGGGTTGTTCGGGGTGCCAGTCGAGCAGGTCGCATTCTTGCCAGTGGGCGTTGATCGGCAGGCATCGGGCCTGATCAAGCATCTGCCGCGAGCTGTCGACGCCCAGCAACTGCGCACGCGGCCAGCGCTCGGCCAGCAGCTGCGTGGCAATGCCAGTGCCGCAGCCCAGGTCATAAATGCGTTTGGGGTCGTGCAGATCGACACGGTCGAGCAATTCGTTGACCGGGCGTTGCCTGAGACGGGAAAACTGCTGGTACGCCTTGGCGTCCCAGTGGGTGCAGGCGTTCCCTGCCGTTTTGAGTTTGGCGCTCATGAGGAGGTCCTCTCTGGCGGATTACAATTGTCGTCCAATGACGTTGAGGGTTTTCAGGACAATGGCCACGCCTTTGCGTGTGTCCTCTTCATTCAGCAGTTTGAGTAACGCCAGAGTGCCCGGCGCCGCTGACTGTGCCGATACTTCGGCTTTGGCCACGCGCACTGCATTACTGACTGTCCAGGTGGCGACAGTGCTGTTTTCGAATAATTGCGCGAGTTTTTCCACCATGGCCGCGTCGAGCAGATCGGCGATATCGGAAACCAGGGAAAGCAGGTCGACAATATTCTCCAGGCGTCCTCCATCGATTAATGGCTGCAGTTTTGCCATCAGCGCAGTAAACCCGGGCGTGGCTGACATTTCCTCGGGCATGTTCATGAGCAATCACTCCTCCCTGTGCAGGGTCAAAGCATTCCCCGGGCCACCGCCCAGTAAAGACCGCGATTGAAACCGTTTCTGAGCAGACCGCCCAATTTGGTCGGGGGTGTCGGCAATACATCGTGGGCGTAGTCGTACCAGAGTGGCATCCCGGCATTCAGGCCCATTTGTGCTACCGCCTGTACCCGACCGTCGTATACCGAGTTGGGTGCGCCAAGACGGATCTGGGCGGTGATGTTGTTGGCGATCACCGGCGCCTGGTTATGACAGGCGCCGCCTGCCTTGCTGACCGGCAGATCGACGGTGTCGCCGATCACGTAGACATTCTCCAGACCGTAGACCTGTAGCGTTTCGTGATTGGTCGGCAGCCATCCTTCATCATTGGCGGCTTGTGAGATGCCGCTCTCGCGCACCACCTCGACGGCCTGGATTGGCGGAGTAGCCATCAGGATGTCGAAGGGTTGCGCATCGCCCTCGGCTGAGTAGGCGACTTTTGCATCGGGATCCACATGGCTCAAGGTGAAGCCGCGCTGAAAATGAATGTTTTTCCGGGCAAAGATGCTCGGCAGGATTTCACCCGTGGGGCGCTGCAAGAACAGACAATTGCGCAATAGCTGGGCAACCGTCGGGTAGGTGTAGATGATTTCCACTTGCTCGCGAACGCCCCGGCGACGCAACAAATCATCCAGCATCAATGTCGTTTCCACGGGCGCGATTCCGCATTGGTGCGGGACGTTCGGTGTCTGCGGGAAGGATACGGTAATGAAAATCCGGCCTTTTTCGATGGTGTTCAGGCGTTGCGCCAACTGCCGGGCAGGAAGGTATTGATAGAAGTGGTCGCCGGCTTCTTGCAGACCCGCGATTCGTTCCGGCGCCGGCACGCAGCCGGTGGCGATCACCAGAAAATCATAGTCGAAGCGCTTGCCGTTTCGGGTGCTCAATTGCTGCCCGGAAAAGTCGAAGCGGGTAACTTCTTCAACGTGGAAACTGATTTCCGGGCGCAACAGTGAGCGTTCCGAACGTTTGAGTTCCTCTTCGAAGAACTGGCTGAACGCCACGTACATGAACGCAGGTTTGTAGTAATGATCGGGGGAACTGGACAGTAATGTGATCGAGACGTCGCCGCGTAGAACTTCGGGATACAGCTTGCCGACCAGTTGATTGGCCAGCATGGTTCCACCTACACCGCCACCGACGATAACTATTCGCTTGCTCATACCTGACCTCCGTGGCCAAGGCAGCTTCGCGTACAGCATCCGGAGATAACGGAAGAAAACTAAGGGCTCCTACAGCAGGCTGGAGAATTTACACACTCTGTTGACTGTATCTGCGCCTCGACAAATCGCCAGTCCGGGCTGACCAGTGGTTGATGCCGGCGCCACTCATTCAGCGCCGGCGTGCGGGTTCAGAGCAGGCTGATCGGATAGCTGATGATCAGGCGGTTTTCGTCGAACTCGTTGTTGCTGAAGTCACGGCGCATGGTCGAGTTGCGCCACCGTACGTTCAGGTCGCGCAAGGTGCCGCTCTGCACGGTGTAGCCCAGTTCCGACTCGCGACCCCATTCCTTACCGTCGGTGATGGTTCCGGTGTGCACGTTGTCGCCGCTGATGTAGCGGTTCATCAGGGTCAGGCCAGGGATGCCGAGAGCGGCGAAGTTGTAGTCGTGGCGCACTTGCCATGAACGTTCTTGCGCATTGTCGTAGCTGGAGTTGTAGCTGTCGTTGGCCAGGGTGCCGCCGCTCGTGCCGTTGACGCGCATCCAGGCGCTGTCGCCGGTGAGTTTTTGCAGGCCGACGTAGAAGGTGTTGCCGCCGTACCTCGCCGAGAACATTCCTGACCAGGTCTTGTTGTCCAGCTCGCCGGCGCGGGCGCTGCCGTCATCCTTGCCGTAGAAGAACCCGAGGTTGGCGCCCAGGGTCCAGTCGCCGAGTGGCTGGCTGTGGATCAGGTTGACGTACTGCTGGCTGTAGATGTCCTTGAGTTCGGCGTTCCACAGGCCGATCTGCGTGCGTTTTTCATTGAACACGTATTCACCGCCCTGGAAGTTGAAGCGATCGGAGGTGAACGCCGGTTTACCGAACATCGACATGTCGCTCATGCTGCTGTCGTCGCGCGGGCTGTTGGCGCGGAACTGCCCGCCGTACAGGGTCAGCCCGCTGATTTCCTTCGAGGTGATCTGCCCGCCACGGAAGGTTTGCGGCAGCGAACGTCCGTCATCCGACCGCAGGATCGGCAGCACCGGCATCCATTCGCCGACCTTGATTTCGGTCTGCGACAGTTTGGCCTTGAACGCGACGTTGGTGCGGCCGAAATTGTCCGCCGGACGGCCGTCGTGATCCAGCGGCAGCAGTTGCGTGCCTCCGGTGCCTTTGCCGCCATCGAGCTTGACCGAGTACAGGCCAAGCACGTCCATGCCGAAACCGACGGTGCCCTGAGTGAAACCGGATTTGGCATCGAGGATGAAGCTCTGCGTCCACTCTTCAGCCTTGCCCTGCGCCTTGGTCGGGTTGGTGAAGTTGCGGTTGATGTAGAAATTGCGCAGGTTCAGGTTGGCGCTGGCGCCTTCGACAAAACCTGTTTCTTCGGCGACGGCGGGCAAGGCGGCGCCGGTCAGGGCCAGGGCGATCAGGCCAGGAAATGCGTACGGCGCAGGGGAGGTGGTCATGGGCACGGGACTCTCTTGTTTTTGTAAGGCAAACGGGTTCGCTGCCGCCGTTTTCGGGGCGCAGACAGGCGTTGGAATTCAGGGGGGAAGCGGCGGCGATCAGCCGGACGGGGCAGGGCGCGGGAGCATGGTGTCGAACCTGTTGTTATTGGTTTTGTGGGACGAATGGTGCGGCGTGCGTGGGCGCGGTTTCAATCGGGGAAAGCGGGTTTTGGGCGATTATCGAACGCAAGATTGAGCCGGTTATTGTGGTGATCTTGAGGGCCTCATCGCGAGCAGGCTCACTCCTACAGGGAAATGCATTCCAAATGTAGGAGTGAGCCTGCTCGCGATAGGGCCAGCCCAGGCAAAGCACCTTTCTGAAGGGCAACAAAAAGCCCACCAATCGGTGGGCTCCTTGTATTACCGAATGATGATCAGAACAGCTTCATCTTCGGTGCTTCTTCTTTCAGCGGTTGGTTCTGCGCGGTCTGCGCATTCCAGCCACCGCCCAAGGCCTTGTACAGGTTGACCGCACTGGTCAGCTGCGCGAGGCGGTCGGTGATCAGCGCCTGTTGCGCGCTGAACAGCTGACGCTGGGCATCGAGGAAGGTCAGGTTGCTGTCGACACCGATGCGGTAACGACGCTCGGCCAGGCGGTAGTAATCCTGGTTGGCCTGAACGAAGTCACGCTGCGCTTGCAACTGCTCGGTGTAGGTCTGGCGGGCGGCCAGGCCGTCGGCGACTTCCTGGAAGGCGGTTTGAATCGACTTCTCGTAGTTCGCCACGCCAATGTCCTTCTGGATCTTGGCGTAGTCGAGGCTGGCGCGCAGGCTGCCGGCGTTGAAGATCGGCAGGTTGATCTGCGGCTGGAACAGCCATGTGCCCGAACCACCCTTGAACAGTCCGGACAGGTCCGGGCTCAGGCTGCCCGCGTTGGCGGTCAGGCTGATACTCGGGAAGAACGCTGCACGGGCGGCGCCGATGTTGGCGTTGGCGGCCTTCAGGTTGTACTCGGCTTGCAGGATGTCCGGACGACGTTGCAGCAGGTCCGATGGCAGACCGGCCGGTACGTCGCTGAGCAGGTCATCCGACAGCGGCTTGGCCGTTTGCAGGTTGGCCGGGATGCCGGTGCCGAGCAGCAGTGTCAGGCTGTTTTCGTCCTGAGCCACCTGACGGGTATAACGCGCCAGTTGCGCCCGGGCGTTTTCCACCGAGGTGCGCGACTGTGCCAGGTCCAGCGCCGAGGCCACACCGACTTCGTTGCTGCGGCTGGTCAGCTTGTAGCTTTCCTCGAAGGCACCGAGGGTGTCTTGCGTGAGCTTGAGCAGTTCCTTGTCGGCCTGCCAGGTCAGGTAGGCGTTGGCCACGCTGGCCACCAGACTGATCTGGGTGCTGCGGCGCGCCTCTTCGGTGGCGAAGTATTGTTGCAACGCTTGTTCGCTCAGGCTGCGAACCCGACCGAACAGGTCGAGCTCGTAGGCGCTGATGCCGACGGTGGCCGAGTAGGAACTGGTGATGTTCGAATCACCGCTCGCCGAGGCTCGGGCTGGAATCCTCTGGCGGCTGCCGCTGGCGTTGGCCGACACCGCCGGGAACAGATCCGCCCGCTGGATGCGGTACTGAGCCGCGTAAGCGTCGATGTTCAGCGCCGCGACACGCAGGTCGCGGTTGTTTTCCAGAGACACCTGGATCAACTGCTGCAGGGCCGGGTCATGGAAAAACTGCTTCCAGCCCTGCTCGGCAGCGGCCTGTGCCGGTGCCTGGGCCGGCGAATACGCCGGCCCTTGCGGGTACTGACCTGCGACCGGAGCCTCAGGCTGCTGATAATCGGGTATCAGCGAGCAACCGCTCAGCACGAAGGCGGCGACTGCGATGGAGAGTAGCGACTTGCTCATTGGCCAGCCTCTTTAGGAGTTTCAGTCGTCTCGTCCTGGTCGGCGATTTTACGCTGGCCCATGGACGAAACCGTGACGAAGAACAGTGGGACCCAGAAGATCGCCAGGATCGTAGCCGTGAGCATACCGCCAATTACACCGGTACCGATCGCGTGCTGACTGCCTGAACCGGCGCCAGTGGAGATAGCCAACGGTACTACACCGAGGACGAATGCCAGCGAGGTCATGATGATCGGTCGCAGACGCATGCGGCACGCTTCGATCGCGGCATCGCGCAGACTGCGCCCTTGCTCGTGCAGTTCCTTGGCGAACTCGACGATCAGAATGGCGTTTTTAGCCGCCAGACCGATGGTCGTCAACAGACCCACCTGGAAGTACACGTCGTTGGACAGACCGCGCAGGCTGGTGGCCATCAACGCACCGATGATCCCCAGCGGTACCACGAGCATAACGGCGATCGGAATCGACCAGCTCTCGTACAGCGCCGCCAGACACAGGAACACCATCAGCAGCGACAGGGCGTACAGCGCTGGCGCTTGCGAGCCGGACAGACGCTCCTCGTAGGACAGACCGGTCCAGGAGATACCGACACCGGCCGGCAGCTTCTTGGCAATCGCTTCGACTTCGGCCATCGCTTCACCGGTGGAGTAACCCGGCGCCGGAGAACCGAGGATCTCCATCGCTTCCACACCGTTGTAACGCGCCAGTTTCGGCGATCCGTAGATCCACTCGCCCTTGGCGAATGCGGAGAACGGCACCATGGTTCCGGCGCTGTTGCGCACGTACCACTTCTTCAGGTCTTCAGGGCTCATGCGAGCGCCGGCCTGACCTTGCACGTACACCTTCTTCACCCGACCGCGGTCGATGAAGTCGTTGACGTAGCTACTACCGAAGGAGATTGACAGGGTGCTGTTGATGTCGGAAATGCTCACGCCGAGGGCGCGGGCTTTCGCATCGTCAACTTCCAGGTGGTATTGCGGCTCATCGTTCAGACCGTTCGGACGCACCTGGTAGAGCACCTTGCTCTGCGCGGCCATGCCGAGGAACTGGTTACGGGCTTCCATCAGTTTTTCGTGACCGATACCGGCGCGGTCCTGCAGGAACACGTCGAAACCGGTGGCGTTACCCAACTCCAGTACCGCAGGCGGGGCGAACGCAAACACCATCGCATCACGGAAGCTGAAGAAGTGTTGCTGCGCACGCTGAGCCAAGGCAAACACGCTGTTGCTCGCATCGCGCTCGTGCCATGGCTTGAGCATGATGAACGCCAGACCCGAGCTCTGACCACGACCGGCGAAGTTGAAGCCGTTCACGGTGAACACCGAAGCCACCGCGCCGGACTCTTTCTCCAGCAGGTAGGAGCGCATTTCGTCGATCACGACTTGAGTACGTTCGGCACTGGAACCGGCCGGAGTCTGTACCTGGGCGAACAGTACGCCCTGGTCTTCTTCGGGCAGGAACGCGGTCGGAATGCGGGTGAACAGCCAGATCATGCCGACCACGATCAGCAGGTACGCCAGCAGATAAGGTGCCTTGCGCGACAGCATGTTGCCGACGCCGCGCTCATAGCTACGAACGCCACGGTCGAAGCTGCGGTTGAACCAGCCGAAGAAACCTTTTTTCGGCGTGCCGTGCTCACCTTTCGGAATCGCCTTGAGCATGGTCGCGCACAGGGCCGGGGTGAAGATCAGCGCAACCATTACCGACAGGGCCATGGCCGAGACGATGGTGATCGAGAACTGCTTGTAGATCACACCGGTAGAACCGCTGAAGAACGCCATCGGCAGCAATACTGCCGAGAGGACAAGGGCGATACCGACCAGGGCGCCCTGGATCTGGCCCATGGACTTCTTGGTCGCTTCCTTCGGTGACAAGCCTTCTTCGCTCATCACCCGCTCGACGTTTTCCACCACGACGATGGCGTCGTCCACCAGCAAGCCGATGGCCAGCACCATACCGAACATGGTCAGGGTGTTGATGCTGAAACCGAACGCCGCGAGGATGCCGAACGTACCGAGCAATACCACCGGCACGGTCATCGTGGTGATGACGGTGGCGCGGAAGTTCTGCAGGAACAGGAACATCACCAGGAACACCAGCACGATCGCTTCGACCAGGGTTTCAACTACACCCTTGATCGACTCGGTCACCACCGGAGTGGTGTCGTACGGGAACACCACTTCCATGCCTTCAGGGAAGAACGGGCTAAGCTCGTCGATTGTCTTGCGCAGGGCCTTGGCGGTGTCCAGGGCGTTGGCGCCGTTGGCCAGCTTGACCGCCAGACCGGACGACGGCTTGCCGTTGAACTGCGCCGAGATGGTCGAGTTTTCGCCACCCAGACCGACGTCGGCGACATCGCCGATGTGCACTTGCGAACCGTCCTGGTTGACCTTCAGCAGGATCGCCTTGAACTGCTCGGCAGTCTGCAGACGGGTCTTGCCGATGATCGTGGCGTTCAGTTGCTGGCCAGGCAGCGCCGGCAAACCGCCGAGCTGACCGGAAGACACCTGGACGTTCTGCGCCGAGATCGCGGAGCTGACGTCAGCCGGGGTCAGGTTGTACTTGTTCAACTTGGCCGGGTCGAGCCAGATGCGCATTGCGTACTGGGCACCGAAGACCTGGAAGTCACCGACACCGGCGGTCCGCGAGATCGGATCCTGCATGTTCGACACGATGTAGTTGGACAGGTCGTCCTTGGTCATGCTGCCGTCACGCGACACCACGCCGATCACCAGCAGGAAGTTCTTCACTGCCTTGGTCACGCGGATACCCTGTTGCTGCACTTCCTGCGGCAGCAGCGGGGTGGCCAGGTTCAGCTTGTTCTGAACCTGGACCTGCGCGGTGTCGGAGTTGGTGCCTTGCTCGAAGGTCGCGGTGATGGTCATGCTGCCGTCGGAGTTACTTTCCGACGATACATAACGCAGGTTGTCGATACCGTTGAGCTGTTGCTCGATCACCTGGACCACAGTGTCCTGAACCGTTTGTGCCGAAGCACCCGGGTAGGTCACGGAGATCGCGATGGCCGGAGGCGCAATGCTCGGATACTGGTTGATCGGCAATTTCAGGATCGATAGAGCCCCGACCAACATGATCACCAAGGCAATTACCCAGGCGAAAATCGGACGGTCGATAAAGAATTTCGACATGAGTTACTCCCCTTTGCCGCCAGCGGCTTTGTCAGCTGCCTGAGCGGGGGCCGGGTTCTTCTTGGCTACGTTGGTCGCTTCGGTCGGGTTGACCTGAACGCCTGGGCGAACGAACTGCAGGCCTTCGGTGATCAGACGATCGCCGGCTTTCAGGCCATCTTCGATCAGCCACTGGCTGCCGACGGTGCGGCTGGCCTTGAGCTGGCGCAGTTCAACTTTGTTGTCCGGGCCGACAACCAGTGCGGTCGGCGTACCTTTGAGGTCACGGGTCACGCCTTGTTGCGGCGCCAGAATGGCAGCGGCGTTGACCCCGGCCTGCAACTGGGCGCGTACGAACATGCCTGGCAGCAGGGTGTGATCCGGGTTCGGGAACACGGCGCGCAGGGTCACGGAACCGGTAGTCGGATCAACCGACACTTCGGAGAATTCCAGCTTACCGTCGAGCTTGTACTGGCTGCCGTCTTCCAGGGTCAGCTTGACCGCTGCCGAGTTGTCACCGGCTTTCTGCAGGCGACCGCTTTCCAGCTCGCGACGCAGTTCCAGCAGTTCAACCGAGGACTGGGTGACGTCGACGTAGATCGGGTCCAGCTGCTGGATCGTCGCCATCGCGTCTGCCTGGCCATTGCTGACCAGAGCGCCTTCGGTCACCGAAGAGCGGCCGATACGACCGGAGATCGGCGCATAGACCTTGGTGTAACGCACGTTGATCTGCGCGCTCTGCAAGGACGCTTCCGATTCCATGCGGTTGGACACGGCGGTGTCGTATTCCTGACGGCTGACGGCCTGCTCATCGACCAGTTGCTTGTAGCGATCGGAGATCGACTTGGTCGAACGCAGGTTGGCTTCGGCGCTTTTCAGGGTCGCTTCATAGACCGACGGATCGATCTGATACAGCTGCTGGCCGGCCTTGACGTCGCCGCCTTCCTTGAACAGACGCTTGAGAATGATGCCGTTGACCTGCGGTCGAACTTCAGCGATGCGGTACGCACTGGTGCGGCCCGGCAGTTCGGACGTCAGGGTGAACGCTTGTGGTTGCAGGGTGACGACGCCGACCTGAGGGGGCGGAGCGGCCGGGGCCGCTTCTTCCTTTTTACATCCGCTGAGCAGCGATGCCAGGGCGACGGCAGTGACCAGAGCGGTAACAGCTGGCTTGAATTGCATGAAGATCCTCGGGTCAGGCGCGCAAAATGCGCACAAGAAGTGTGGAAGGGTAAAAAAATCGGGTCGAGTGGATAAGTAGCTTGCTAAGGAATATACTTACGTTCATGGTTGTTTGTAAATACCTTGGCGTCGTACCCACCCTGTTACAGAAATCGTCGCAAGGTTTGAAATTGTAGGCCGGGGAGCCGATTCGTGAGAGATCGGCCCCTTCTTTATTCAGCGGATATTCAGCCATCCCTGAAACATCCTGTTTGAGGTTTTACTGCCATGGTCCGTCGTACCAAAGAGGAAGCTCAGGAAACGCGAAGCCAGATTCTCGAAGCGGCCGAGAAAGCGTTTTATGAAAGGGGCGTGGCCCGCACGACCCTGGCGGATATCGCGACGATGGCCGGCGTCACGCGCGGTGCCATCTATTGGCATTTCAGCAACAAGGCTGATCTGGTACAGGCCATGCTCGACTCCTTGCGTGAGCCGCTCGATGAGCTGGCCAGAGCCAGTGAAAGTGAGGACGAGCTGGATCCGCTGGGTTGCATGCGCGAATTGCTGATTCATTTGTTTCATCAAGTTGCGATGGACCCGAAGACCCGGCGTATCAACGAAATTCTGTTTCATAAGTGCGAGTTCACCGATGAAATGTGCGATCTGCGCCAGCAGCGCCGGGAAGTCAGTCTCGATTGCAACACGCGCATCGCCCTGACCCTGCGTAATGCGGTAAATCGCGGCCAGTTGCCGGAAAATCTCGACACTGCCCGGGCGGCCATCAGCATTCATGCGTATATCGATGGCCTTCTGTATGGATGGCTATTGGCGCCGGACAGCTTTGAATTGCATGCCGAAGCCGAGCGCTGGGTCGATACAGGACTGGATATGCTGCGCCTGAGCCCCAGCCTGCGCAAATGAAACAAAATGCGTAATTGGATCCGTTCGTGTCAAGGCTTGAAGCGGGAAATGTCCCTGCTTCAAGCCATTTCTGTAATGGGGTGCTTTTATATACGTACGTTTGCCAGGTTGATAGGTAGCGAGCTACGTATTTTGTAGGGGTTTTGTGTCGAGTGTGTGAATGAATGTTAACAACCTGGGCTGCAAGGGCACCGAGCCGCCGATAAAGGGGGCGCGCTGATCTGCCTGGCGGTTGTTGTTCGCCTGTTACGACACGTTGTCCAGGTACCTGTCCGGGCTCCATCCTATTGTGATGATGGTTTGGGCGCGCTACGTGGTGCACACCTTGTTGATGCTGGTAATTTTCATTCGCGCACTGGTTTTTCAGCGGTGGTTTGCACCAACCGGCCCGGTTTGCAGTTTCTGTGTGCCCTGTGCCTGATCATCACCACCGGGCAGCGTTACATCCACTTGGCTGAAGCCACGGCCGTGAATGTACTTGCACCTTATTAGTGACAGCGTTGTCCGTACCGTTACTACATGAACGGGTAACCCTTTATCAGGCCGACGGCGTCATAAAGGCGATCATCTTATAGTTGTAAGGATAAACCGGATTTTCATTTTCCAGGGCCGCGCCGCAGGTGATGGGTTCGGCGCCAATAGAGAAAGCATTGCTTTCCCAGAAGAGTTCGACTTTTGGAACTCGGTGTCCCGCCGTTTGTCTGTGGCAATAACTGAGCGTGGTGTCGAACTGCACTTTTTGTTTGTAGTTGGTGTAGCAGATGTAAGTGCTGAATACCTCTTTTTTGATATCGTAATCAATATCGCTGTCCTGCTTCAGATGAGGATCGCCTTCAAACATCACAAAGACGGTCTGGTAAGGGAGGATCTTGTCGATACGAGTTGCGGGTGGCTGCTTTGGAGAGGAATCGTCAAGCCAGAAAGTAGAATCCGTGGCATTGGTGATTTGCAGGAGGAATGTAAGTTTGTTTGGGTCTGCAATATTCATGTTTATATATCCTTATTTAATTTTGGTTGTTGGTTTGCAACTAATTAGTTGCTGGATGAAGCTTAGGTTTATATTGTTCTGGTGGCGAATCTTTAAATGTATGCAAATAAAAAAGCCCTGACTCTTTCGAGGCAGGGCTTTCTGTTAGTTGATGTAGTTTACAGCGTTGGATAATCGATATAGCCGACCGCACCTTTGCCGTAGAACAGCTCAGGACGCGGATCGTTCAGCGGCGCATCGGCCTTCAAGCGCGCCGGCAGGTCCGGGTTGGCAATGAACGGTACGCCGAATGCCACCGCGTCAGCCTTGCCTTCAGCCAGCCACGCATTGGCGCTGTCCTTGGTGAAGCGTTCGTTGGCGATGTACGCGCCACCGAAGGCTTCTTTCAGTTGTGGGCCGAGGCTATCGGCGCCTTCTTTCTCGCGGGAGCAGATGAACGCGATGCCGCGTTTGCCCAGCTCGCGAGCGACGTAGGTGAAGGTCTCGGCGAGGTTGTCGTCGCCCATGTCGTGGGAGTCGGCGCGCGGTGCCAGGTGTACGCCGACACGGCCGGCGCCCCAGACTTCGATTGCCGCGTCAGTCACTTCCAGCAGCAGACGCGCACGGTTCTCCAGGGAACCGCCGTAGTTGTCGGTGCGCTGGTTGGTGCTGCTTTGCAGGAACTGGTCGAGCAGGTAGCCGTTGGCACCGTGGATTTCCACGCCGTCGAAACCGGCCGCCTTGGCGTTCTCGGCGCCGGTGCGATAGGCGTCGACGATCTCGGCGATTTCAGCGGTTTCCAGGGCGCGCGGGGTCGGGTAATCGGCCAGTGGGCGAACCAGGCTGACGTGACCTTTGGGCTGGATGGCGCTCGGGGCGACCGGTGCTTCACCGTTGAGGTACGACGGGTGCGAGATCCGGCCGACGTGCCACAGTTGCAGGACGATCTTGCCGCCAGCGGCGTGTACGGCTTTGGTCACGTTGGTCCAGCCGCGCACCTGGTCGTTGGACCAGATACCCGGGGTGTCCGGGTAGCCGACGCCCAGCGGGGTCACCGAAGTGGCTTCGCTGAGAATCAGGCCGGCGGAGGCACGTTGCACGTAGTACTCGGCCATCAGCGCGTTCGGCACGCGGCCTTCATCGGCGCGGCAGCGGGTCAGCGGGGCCATGATGATGCGGTTGGACAGCTCGAGGTCGCCCAGTTTGATCGGATCGAAAATAGTTGCCATGTGTACAACCCTCGTCAGTGAAGTGGTTAATCAGTGGGTAGCAGGGGCCAGGCCGGCAGCGCCGTTCTGACGGAAAGTGATCAGGGTCACCAGCAGCGCGAGGACCGCCAGAGCTGCTGCGGCCAGGGGCACGGTGGTCAGGCCGTAACCGTGGGCGATGACGCTGCCGCCGACCCAGGCGCCGAGGGCGTTACCGACGTTGAACGCGCCGATGTTCAGGGTCGAGACCAGGTTTGGTGCCGCTTTGCCGAAGGTCACCACGTTGACTTGCAGCGCCGGTACGGCGGCGAAACACGCCGTGGCCCAAAGAAACAGGGTGATTTCGGTCGGGATCAGCGCAACGCTGGTCCAGGTCAACACGGTGGAGACCACGGCCATGGCGATGAACACGCCGATCAGCGTGGCGGCCATGCCTTTGTCAGCCAGTTTGCCGCCGATGATGTTGCCGACGGTCAAGCCCAGGCCGATCAACATCAGCGTCCAGGTCACGCCACGCGGCGACACACCGGTGACTTCGCCGAGCAGGGGGGCGACGTAGGTGAACAGGGTGAATACGGACGCGGCGAACAGCGCGGTCATGCTCAGCGACAGCCAGATGCCGGCGCCTTTGAGGGCGGCGAGTTCGGCGCGCATGTCGAGTTTTTCCTCGTCACGCTTGGCCGGCAGGAAGCGGATCAGGCCAATCAGCGCAACCACACCGATCACGGTCACGGCCCAGAAGGTCGAACGCCAGCCGGCTTCCTGACCCAGCGCCGTACCCAGCGGCACGCCGAGCACGTTGGCCAGGGTCAGGCCGGTGAACATCAGCGCCACCGCCGACGCCCGTTTGTTCGGCGCCACCAGCCCGGCGGCTACCACAGAACCGATACCGAAGAACGCACCGTGGCACAGCGCGGTGACGACACGGGCAAACATCAGCACGTTGTAGTCACTGGCGATGGCGCACAGCAGGTTACCGACGATGAAAATCCCCATCAGCGCTACCAGTGCAGCCTTGCGCGGCAGTCTGGCGGTAGCCAGTGCCATGAACGGCGCACCGATGGCCACGCCCAGGGCGTAACCGGTCACCAGCCAGCCGGCGCCCGGGATCGACACACCGAGGTCGGCCGCCACATCGGGCAGCAGGCCCATGATGACGAACTCGGTGGTGCCGATGGCGAAGGCGCTCAAGGCCAGGATGAGTAGCGAGAGGGGCATTTGAATCAATTCCTTGTGGGAGCGCTGAGCTCTTTGACGATGGCGTCGAGGAACGCCTGGATCACGTCCTCGTTGCGCTTGAAGAAGTGCCACTGGCCGGCTTTCTGGCTGCTGATCAGGCCCGCGCGTTGCAGGGTTGCCAGGTGAGCGGAGACGGTCGACTGCGAGAGGCCGCAGCGTTGATCGATCTGCCCGGCGCAGATGCCGTACTCGTGGTTGTGGATCTGCTCCGGAAACTCGGCTTTGGGGTCTTTCAGCCAGATGAGGATGTCTCGCCGTACTGGGTGTGCCAGGGCTTTTATTATTTCGTCGAGGTCGAGGTTCATGGCTTTGTGCTCGTGATGTGTAGCGCTATATCGCGATGAGGCGAACTTTAAATCGGTATTTCGCGATATACCAATATGAATTTGATCTGACGACCGCATAAATCGATATATCGGGTTATAACGATATGTGTGATGTAACGATGAAAGCGCGCAGTGCTAAGCTGCGCCCATGAACTATCTCGCACATTTACACCTCGGAGGCCAGCGCCCCGAGCAATTACTCGGCAGTCTGTATGGCGATTTCGTCAAAGGACGGCTGCAGGGGCAGTTTGCGCCGCAGATTGAAGCGGCGATTCAGTTGCACCGGCGGATTGATGTGTTCACTGATCGCCACCCATTGGTGGACACCGCACTCGGGCGCTTTTCGCAGACCCGTCGGCGCTACGCCGGGATCGTCCTCGATGTGTTTTTCGACCATTGCCTGGCGCGCGACTGGACGCTGTACGCCGATCAGCCGCTGGAGCAGTTCACCGCCGACGTGTACCGCGTGCTGTCGAGTGAACGGCAATTGCCCGAGCGCCTGGCGATGATCGCACCGCACATGGTTGCCAATGACTGGCTGGGTTCGTATCAGCAGTTTGAAGTGCTGGAGCAGGTATTGCGCGGGATCTCCCGGCGCCTGACCCGGCCGGAGGAACTGGCGGGGGCGATGCAGGAATTGCGGCGGTTGTATGAGCCGCTGAGTGAGGATTTCCGCTTGTTCTATCCGCAACTTCAAGAATTTGCACAAACCTCGGCAACACAGTAACCCCCTGTGGGAGCGAGCAAGCCCGCTCCCACCGGGGATCAGTGCTCAGGCAGCAATAGCGGGGCGCATTGGTGCTGTCTGTTTCTCCGGGATCGTGCCAAACAATGCCTTCTGCACCGCCTGCTGCGCTTCAAACGCCAGCGCCGCACGCTCGCGCCCCTGACAGGCAATCGGCTTGAGCAGATGCACTTCGACATCGCCGCAATCGTTGCTGAACAGGCGCATCAGGTGCGACAGCAAGTCATCGTCACCAATGAACGGCGCCAGCGCATCGATCTCACCGTTACGCAGATAACGGATTGCCACCGGTTGCAGCATCACCTCGGAATCAATCGCCGCCGACAGCAGGCGACCATGAAAGGTGCGCAGCGAGCGGCCGTCGGTGGTGGTGCCCTCCGGGAACATCAGCAGCGGATGCTGGGTTTGCAGGTGGCGGGTCATCTGTTTGCGGATCAACTGGCTGTCGCCCGAACCGCGACGGATGAACAGACTGCCAGCCTTGGCCGCCAGCCAACCGGCCACCGGCCAGGTGCGCACCTCAGCCTTGGACAGAAACGACAGCGGCGTGAGCATGCCCAGCAATGGAATGTCGGTCCACGACACATGGTTGCTGACCCACAGCATCGGCTGCTTCGGCAACTCGCCCTGCACGGTCACGCGAAAGGGCAGGGCATTGCTCAGGCGCGCCATGAAAAATCGCGACCAGCGCTGCCGACGTTGCATCGAGTGCGCCAGGCCCAGACGCTCGAACACGCCGAAGACGCTGGCCATGGTCAGGCCCAGCGTCACCACCACCAGCACCCGCGCGATTCGCGCGTACACCCGCAACCGGCTCATCACACGGCCGCCTTGAAGTGCTTGGCGTAGCGCGGGCAGAGTTCGTCGCGCTTGAGCAGGATGAACACGTCGGCGACCTGGAAGTCTTCGTCCCAGCACGGCTCGCCGCAGATCTTCGCGCCCAGGCGCATGTAGGCCTTGAGCAGCGGCGGCATTTCGGCGATCACGTTGGATGGAATGTCCAGCGATGGCAGCGGGTTTTTCGGTTCGGCGCGCAGGTGTTCGGTGCACAGATAGCGTTCGCGCAAGCGCTGCATGATCGCGTGGGCCTGCACGCCGCCGTCCTGCATCGGAATGCTCGCGCAACCCATCAAATAGCTGTAGCCACCCTGGTTGAGGACTTCGGCCAGTTCACCCCAGAGCACGGCAATGGTGCCGCCGTTGCGGTAGGCCGGGTCGACGCAGGTGCGGCCGATTTCTAGGATCGGCCCTTTCAGGTGCGCCAGGCCATGCAGGCTGAATTCTTCTTCGCTGTAGAACTTGCCCAGGCTGCTGGCAGCCGTGTGATCGAGCAAACGGGTGGTGGCGACCAGACGCCCGGTGTTCAAGTCACGCACGCCGATGTGGCTGCAGTGAACATCATAGTCATCCATGTCCAGACCCAGTTCCGCGCCTTTCAGCTTGGCGTTGAACTCGCCGCTGAACACGTTGAAACGCAAGGCCTGGGCTTGCTGCAGGGCCTCGGCGCCGATCAGGCGTTCGGCTTGCAGGCGGCGTTCATTGCCGGTGTCGCTGATGCGGGCGATCTGAGTCATTTGAATCTCCGTACGGGCCTTGAACCCGTCGTGGGTTGCAGCCGATCGACTTTCTTTATGCAGCCATGTTGTGCAAAGTCAGGCTATGTAGCCCCGGTGTCATCGCCATGAACGTTTGGTGATGCTTGTATGACAGCCCACAAGGAGCCTCTTATGCCCTGGCCCAGCCTGCTTGAAAGCCGTGAACGCCTGCCCGCCGTGGTTGATCTGGCGGAAGGTTTCGCCACCTTGCTGCATCAACTGGGCAGCGTGACGCCGTTCGAACTGGCGGTGGCGGGAGGGCGGCGGATGGCGACGCCGGGGCTGGCGTTTCTGGTGGGTTACCAGGCCGCGTTGCGCATGCTCTGGCCGAGCGCACCGCCGAGTCTCGGCGCGTTGTGTGCGACCGAACAGCGCAGCCTGCGCCCGGCGGACATGCAGACGCGCCTGACGGATTTGCGCCTCAACGGGCAAAAGGATTTCGTCACCGCGGGGGATGCGGCGGACTGGCTGCTCGTCGCCGCGCGCAGTGAAGAACCCGGCGAATCGCCGCGCCTGAGTCTGGCGGTGGTGTATCCCGGCGAGCCCGGCGTGCGCGTGGAAAGACTCCCGGCGCTGCCGTTGATGCCGGACATCAGTCATGGTCGATTGTCTCTGGATGGCGCGCTGTGCGAGTTGCTCGCGGGGGACGGTTGGGATGCTTATGTGAAGCCGTTTCGCACCCTGGAAGACATTTATGTATTGAGCGCGATGACCGCGTGGCTGTATGGCGTCGGTCAGGACTGTGGCTGGTCGCAGGCCCTGCAATTGCGCTTGCTGGCGCTGCTGGCCGGGTGTGCGGAAGCGAGCCGCCAGCCGCCGAGCAGTCCGCCTGGGCATGTGTTGCTGGGTGGGTTGTTTGCGCAGTTCGATGCGCTGAAAATCGAGGTCGATCAGGCGATGGCCAATGGCAGTCCCGATTGGGCAGCGATGTGGCAGCGTGATCAGGTGGTGATGCAGTTGGCTTCGGGGGCGCGGGCCAAGCGTTTGGCCAAGGCGTTGGCGGTGCACTGACCGGCCCCTTCGCGCGCAGGCTCACTCCTACAGTTGCAATGCGTTCCCCTGTAGGAGTGAGCCTGCTCGCGATGGCGGCCTCAACATCACCACACATCTGTCATCAACCCCGACTACCCTCAGCAGGTTCTCCCCAAGAGCCCTCACCATGTTCAAAGGCCTGCCTCTGTTTCTGCTGCTGATCAGCTTCACCGTTCACGCCGAGCCATGGCCTGCTGAACAATGGCCGACCGGCCCGAAGATCAGTGGCCCAGCCGCAGAGGCTTTGGAGAGTTATGCCTTCCCACCCCGCGACGACACCACCCGCAAAGGCATCCGCACCGACGCGCTGCTGATCATCCGCGACGGCCAGATCATCTACGAACGCTACGCCGGTCCGACCCGTGCCGAGACCCCGCACCTGACCTGGTCGATCAGCAAGAGCCTGATGGCCACGGTGCTTGGGGTGGCGTATGGCGAAGGTCTGTTCAAACTGGATGACCCGGTCTCGCGGTTCTATCCGGTGTTGGAAAAACACCCCGCGATCAAAGTGGCTGATCTGCTGCATTGGGCTTCCGGCCTGGACTGGCAGGAAGACTACGAATACGCCCCGCTGAAGTCCTCGGTGGTGGCGATGCTCTACACCCGTGGGCATCGCGACATGCCTGCGTTCACCGCCGATCACGACGCCTACGCGCCGCCAGGGCAGGCGTTCCGGTACTCCAGTGGTGACAGCAATCTGCTAGCGGCGGCGCTGAAGAACATGGTCGGCCCGCAGCGTTATCCCGACTACCCGTGGACGGCGCTGTTCGAGCCGCTGGGCATTCGCCACGCCGTGTGGGAAACCGATGCCGGCGGCACGTTTGTCGCCTCGTCGTATGCCTACCTCACCGCGCGGGATCTGGCGCGGGTCGGCCTGCTGATGGCCCGCGATGGGCGCTGGAATGATCGGCAGTTGTTGCCCAGGGATTGGCTGGCCTTCAACCGTGAGCCGTTTGCCGGTTACAAGGCGCATCAGGACGAAGCGGTGCCCGGTGGCCAGTGGTGGCTCAATCGCCCGGCGGATGGCGCCGCCTCGCCGTGGCCCGACGCGCCGCCCGACACCTTTGCGGCCCTCGGCCATTGGGGCCAGGCGCTGTATGTGATCCCCAGCGAGAAACTGGTGATCGTGCGTTACGCCGATGATCGCGACGGCAGCTACCGCCACAACGAACTGCTCAAGCGTGTGCTCAAGGCGGTGCAGCCATGAAACTGTTCAAGCGGATGTTGCTGCTGGTATTGATCGTGCTGCTCGGCTGGATCTGGCTCGAGCGGGACAACCTGTGGGCGTTCCCGGACATCATCAGTGCCTACACGGCGAAGGAATATTGTTCGTGTCGCTACGTGATGAGCAACGATGCCGAGTATTGCCGGGGTTATGTGAAGCAGTGGCTGCCCACCAGCGCCTTTACTGATGACAGCGCTAGTAAAACCATCACCGTCAGCGGCATGGGCCGCAGCAACCGCGCGCAGTGGCTGAGCGAACGCCAGGGTTGCCGCCTCAATCCCTGAGTTACGCCATCCCCCTGTGGGAGCGAGCCTGCTCGTGAAATCGGCGCTGGCCGCAATACATGCAGTGCGACGAGCATTGAGTTCGCGAGCAGGCTCGCTCCCACAGGACTTGCAATAACGGCGTGGGCGGTTAAGGTTCGTGCAGGTTTATCGCCCAACGAGTGTTCAATGTTCAACCGCCCCCTCTATACAGCCTTCGCCAGTCTGCTGCTGGCCGCTGCCGCGCTGCCGGCGCAGGCCAACTGGTATCTGGACGGCGAGTCGTCGCGGCTGTCGTTTGTCAGCACGAAAAATGCCCACATTTGCGAAGTGCAGCGCTTTCTGGTGCTGCACGGCAAGGTCGACCCCAGCGGCCGCGCCGAGATCGAAGTCGAGCTGGACTCGATCAACAGCGGCATCCCGCTGCGTGACGAGCGCATGCGCAAGGAGTTGTTCCAGATCGAGCAGTTCCCGGAAGCGACCATCAGCACCCAGGTCGACCTGCGCCCGATCAACGATCTGGCGCCTGGCGCGCAGCTGGAATTACGTCTGCCGCTGACCGTCAACTTGCACGGCAAACAGCATGAATACCCGGCGGAGTTGCTGGCCACGCGTCTCGATGATCGGCGTTTTCAAGTGGTGACCCTGGAACCGCTGGTGATCAATGCCGAAGATTTCGATCTGGCGCCGGGACTGGAAACCCTGCGCAACCTGGCCGGGTTGTCGACCATCAGTCTGTCGGTGCCGGTGGGTGCGGTGCTGATCTTCACGGCGCGCTGACATGCGCGGCGCGGTGTTCCCATGGCGTGACGGCAACCGTTTCGAACTGTTGATCGACGGCCCGCAATTTTTCCCGCGCATGCTGGTGGCGATTGCCCGCGCCGAAGAACAGGTCGAGCTGGAGTTGTATCTGGTGGAGGCGGGCGCCTGCGCCGAAGCCGTGGTGCAGGCGCTGGTGCAGGCCGCCGAGCGCGGAGTGCGGGTGCGCTGCCTGTTCGATGACTACGGCAGTCTCGCGTTTACCCTGCACCTGCGTCAGCGCCTGATAAAGGCCGGGGTCGAACTGCGTTTCTACAATCGCCTGAACTGGCGGCGCTGGGTCGGCAATTTCTATCGCGATCACCGCAAATTGTTGCTGATCGATCAGCGTCTGGCGGTGGTCGGCGGCACGGGTGTCACTGATGAGTTCTGGACCCCGGGGCAGGACACCAGCGAGTGGCATGAAGTGATGGTCGAAATCACCGGCCCGCTGGTGCTCGACTGGCAGATACTGTTCGACCGCCAATGGATCGCCAACCGCCATCGCCGGGCGTGGAAACCTTCCGCGCACGTCGGCCTGCCACGCTTGCCCAAGGTGCCGGACATGGGTGAGGGCATGGGTCGTGTGGCCTACGCCGATGCCCGCCAGCATCGCGACATTCTGCAATCACTGTTCCGCGCCTTGAACAGCGGGCAGAAACGCATCTGGATGGCCACCCCGTATTTCCTGCCCACCTGGAAAATCCGCCGCTCGCTGCGCAAGGCCGCCGCTCGTGGTGTCGACGTCCGGCTGTTGCTGACCGGGCCCCGCACCGATCACCCGTCGGTGCGTTACGCCGGGCATCGTTACTACCCGCGCCTGCTCAAGGCCGGGGTGCAGATCTTTGAATACCAGCCGTGCTTCCTGCACCTGAAAATGGTCCTGGTGGACGACTGGGTGAGTATCGGTTCGTGCAACTTCGATCACTGGAACCTGCGCTTCAATCTGGAGGCGAATCTGGAGGCACTGGACCCGTCGTTGACGGCAGCGGTGGTCAAGAGTTTCGAGAAGGACTTCGACCTGAGCCAGCAGGTCAGTCTGGAGGAGTGGCAGCGCCGGCCGTTGTGGCGGCGGGTGAAGCAGCGGGTTTGGGGGTGGGTGGATCGGGTGGTGGTGAATATCCTCGATAGACGCGGCTAGCCGCTCACGTTGATCGTTCCCACGCTCTGCGTGGGAACGATCAGGGAGGCGAGGAGTTACAGCAATTCAAAGCTCTGCTGCGTCACGTCCTGCGAGTCCAGGCCGATCTGCACGTTGAACTTGCCAGGCTCGGCCGCGTACTTGAGCTGGGCGTTGTAGAACTTCAGGTCATCCTCGGTGATGGTGAAGTGCACGACTTTCTGTTCACCGGCCTTGAGCATGACTTTCTGGAAGTTCTTCAGTTCTTTCACCGGGCGAATCATCGAGCCGGTGACGTCCTGAATGTACAACTGCACCACGGTTTCGCCGTCACGTTTGCCGGTGTTTTTCAGGGTGACACTGGCGTCGAGCTTGCCGGTGGTGTTCAGCGTGGTCGATGACAGCGCCATGTCGCTCAGGCTGAAGCTGGTGTAGCTCAGGCCGTAACCGAACGGGAACAGCGGCCCGGTGGTGTCATCGAAATACTGCGAGGTGTAGTTGCCCGGTTTGCCCGGCGTGAACGGCCGGCCAATGCTCAGGTGGTTGTAGTAGGTCGGGATCTGGCCCACGGAACGCGGGAAGGTCACCGGCAATTTGCCCGACGGGTTGTAGTCGCCGAACAGCACGTCAGCGATGGCGTTGCCGCCCTCGGTGCCGCTGAACCAGGTTTCCAGAATCGCGTCGGCCGACTGGTTCTCTTCGAGAATGGTCAGTGGTCGGCCATTCATCAGCACCAGCACCAGTGGCTTGCCGGTGGCTTTCAGGGCACGGATCAGCTCGCGCTGGTTTTCCGGAATGTTCAGGTCGGTACGGCTGGAAGATTCGTGGGACATGCCACGGGACTCGCCCACGGCTGCAACAACGATGTCAGCGTCCTTGGCCGCTTTCACCGCTTCGTCGATCAGCACGTTGGCCGGGCGCGGGTCATCGACCACTTCCGGCGCGTCGAAGTTGAGGAAGTTCAGGTAGTCCAGGACCTTCTTGTCGCTGGTGATGTTGGCGCCACGGGCGTAGATCAGGTTCGCCTTGTCGCCGATCACCGAGTTCATGCCGTCGAACAGCGTGACCGACTGCGCCGGCTTACCGGCCGCCGCCCAGCTGCCCATCATGTCGATCGGTGCCTTGGCCAGCGGGCCGACCAGCGCGACTTTCGCGTCTTTCTTCAGCGGCAGCGTGTCGTTCTGGTTTTTCAGCAGCACCAGGCTGCGACGCGCCACTTCACGGGCTTCGGCGCGGTGCAGGCGGCTGTCGGCGTAGGTGTCGGCCGGATCATCCTCGGCCTTGCCGATGCGCAGGTACGGGTCCTTGAACAGGCCCATGTCGTACTTGGCGGCGAGCACTTCGCGCACCGCATTGTCGATGTCCTTCTGTTCGATCTCGCCGGACTTGAGCAGCCCCGGCAGCTCTTTGCCGTACAGCGTGTCGTTCATGCTCATGTCGATGCCGGCCTTGATCGCCAGCTTCGCCGCTTCGCGACCGTCGGCGGCTACGCCGTGCTTGATCAGTTCGAAGATCGCACCGTGGTCGCTGACCGCCAGGCCCTTGAAGCCCCAGTCCTTGCGCAGCAGATCGTTCATCAGCCAGGTGTTGGCCGTGGCCGGAATGCCATTGATCGAGTTCAACGCCACCATCACCCCACCGGCGCCGGCGTCGATCGCCGCGCGGTACGGTGGCAGGTAATCCTGGTACATCTTCACCGGACTCATGTCGACGACGTTGTAGTCGCGACCGCCCTCGACCGCGCCGTACAGGGCGAAGTGCTTGACGCTCGCCATGATGCTGTCGGCCGCGCTCGGGGTGTCGCCCTGATAGGCCTTGACCATCACTTTGGCGATGCGCGAAGTCAGGTAGGTGTCTTCACCGAAACCTTCGGAGCTGCGGCCCCAGCGTGGGTCGCGGGAGATGTCGACCATCGGCGCGAAGGTGATGTCGAGGCTGTCGGCGGCGGCCTCTTTGGCGGCAATGCGCCCGGACTGGCCGATGGCGTCCATGTCCCAGCTCGACGCCAGGGCCAGCGGAATCGGGAAAATCGTACGGTGACCGTGGATCACGTCGTACGCAAAAAACATCGGGATCTTCAGGCGGCTGCGCATCGCCGCATCCTGCATCGGACGGTTTTCCGGGCGGGTGATCGAGTTGAATGTACCGCCGATGTTGCCCGCAGCGATCTCTTTGCGGATCAGTTCGCGAGGCATTTCCGGGCCGATGCTGATCAGGCGTAACTGGCCGATCTTTTCATCGAGGGTCATTTGCTTCATCAGATTGCTGATGAAGGCGTCCTTGTTTTCCAGGGGTACCGGGGTCGTGGCGGCCAATACTTGATGACTGGCCAGGCTGACGAACAGACCCAGCAAACACAGCTTCTTCATGAATATTTTTCTCAAGGGCCCAAACGGCAATGCAATGCCGGCCAGCCAAAAGTTAGGGAGCGACTATTGTTGTTCGGGTGCAGGCTCAAAAAGACCGAGCCGAAAAACGCCCGCCGACCGTCGGCAGCGTATGCGCAGGGCCTCTTTTTAGCCCATTGGCCCGTTGCAATCCAGTGGCGCGGCCGATTATGCCCCAACCGCCGATGCAGAAGGTTTCACGGTCGGTTTTTTATGAAATACGCCAGGGAGCATCACTTTGATGAATGTCAGTCCAACCTACCGCTCGCGTTTGCAGATCGCCACGCTGCTAGTGCTCGCCACGTTGTTGACCGCGTGTGGCATCAACAACATTCCGACCCTCGACGAGCAGGCCAAAGCAGCCTGGGGCCAGGTACAGAACCAGTACCAGCGCCGTGCCGACCTGATCCCCAATCTGGTGGAAACCGTCAGAGGCTACGCCAAGCATGAAGAGGCGACCCTGACGGCGGTGGTCGAGGCCCGGGCCAAGGCGACGTCGATCCAGGTCGATGCCAGCACCCTCGACAACCCGGAAAAACTCAAGCAGTTCCAGCAGGCTCAGGATCAGTTGAGCGGTGCGTTGAGCCGTCTGATGGTGGTGTCCGAGCGATATCCGGACCTGAAGGCCAATCAGAACTTCCTGGCCCTGCAATCGCAGCTCGAAGGCACGGAAAACCGGATTGCCGTGGCGCGGCGCGATTTCATTCTGGCGGTGCAGAAGTACAACACCGAGATCCGCACCTTTCCCGGTCGCCTCTGGCACAGCGTGATGTACAGCGATCTGCCGATTCGCGAAACCTTTGAAGCCACCACTCCCGGTGCGGAAAAGGCCCCGGAAGTGAAGTTCTGATCCGTTGTTGCGGATGAGGTTGCCCATGCGTGTGTTGAAGATAGGCCTGGTGCTGATGCTGTGGCTGTTGGCCCTCAGCGCCCGGGCCGAGTTGACGTTCCCGGCGCTCAGCGGGCGGGTGGTGGACGAGGCGCAGATGCTCGAGCCCTCGGTGCGCGCCCAGTTGAGCCAGCAGTTGCAGGCCCATGAGCAGGCGACCGGCGAGCAACTGGTGGTGGTCACGGTGCCTGATCTGCAAGGCACCACCATCGAAGACTACGGCGTGCAACTGGGCCGGCACTGGGGCATCGGCCAGAAAGACAAGAACAACGGCGCGCTGCTGATCGTCGCCCGGGACGAGCGCAAGCTGCGCATCGAAGTCGGTTACGGGCTGGAGGATCGGCTGACCGATGCACAGACCTCGGTGATCATCCATCAAGTGATCACCCCGGCGTTCAAGGCCGGCAATTTCAGCAAGGGCATCAGCGACGGTGTGGCGGCGATGCTGGTGGTCCTCGGCGGCAATCCGCTGGACGAGCCCTCGACGGTGTACGAGTCGAGCGGTGATCCGCAAAACGATTTTGTCTCGCGCCACCCACTGTTATTCGTTTTTCTGGTGGTGTTGTTCATCCTGACGGTGTTTGTCTGCCAGATGCTCGGTATCCTTCCCGCCGGCCGTGGCGGCTCCGGTGGCGGGGGCGGTTTCGGCGGAGGTGGTTTTGGCGGCGGCGGTGGAGGCGGGGGCTTCAGTGGCGGCGGGGGCAGTTTCGGCGGCGGCGGTTCGTCCGGCGGCTGGTGAACACACAACAATAATGATCAGGCACTTTTCGACATGGCATTACTGACCGAACACGAACAACGCAAAGTCGCCGAGGCGATTGCCCGGGTCGAGCGCGACACCGACGCCGAGCTGGTGACGGTGCTGGCGGCCCGCGCCGATGACTACGCGTACATCCCGTTGCTGTGGGCCAGCCTGCTGGCGCTGCTGGTGCCGGGCATCGTCCATTACCTGACCGGCTGGCTGACGATGCACAGCCTGTTGCTGGTGCAGTGGGGGTTGTTCATCGTCCTGTGCCTGCTGTTTCGCCTGCCGAAGGTCACCACTCACCTGATCCCGCGCCGTGTGCGCCACTGGCGTGCGTCGAACCTGGCGCGGCGCCAGTTTCTCGAGCAGAACCTGCATCACACGATGGGCAGCACCGGGATGCTGATTTTTGTCTGCGAGGCCGAGCGCTACGTGGAGATTCTGGTGGACGAGGGGATTTCCCGGCGGCTGGACAACAACAGCTGGGACTCGATTGTCGCCGCTTTCACCGAGCAGGTGCGGCAGGGGCGCACGCTGGAGGGGTTTGTCACCTGCATCGAAGCCTGTGGTGAACTGCTCAAGGTGCATGTGCCGGTGACGCAGGTGCGCAATGAGTTGCCAAATCGGTTGATTGTGTTGGGTTGAGTGTGGGGGCAGTTTCCCCGGTCCCGGTAAACAAGGCCTTGCGCATCACGCCGACCCAATGTGGGAGCGGGCTTGCTCGCGAATACGGTCTGACATTCAGCATTGATGTCGCCTGATACACCGCTTTCGCGAGCAAACCAGCTCCCACAGGGGGCAGACAGCTCGTTGGATTCTTGTGCCGTTGGGTAAATAAGAGCGTGTCCCCAACCCCCATCCCCCCTAAAATACCCGCCATTCCCGATTTCGCCCGTCCGAGGCCGCTTTTCCATGTCCGTTACCGCCCCTTCAATCAAGCCCGCGCCCGATCATCACGCCCAGTTCATCGAGCTGCTGCAAACCAGCCTCGAACAGAACGGCTTCATCAAACTGGTGCTGGCCAAGTACGCGGGCGAAGAGGCGGATCTGCAGCGGATCATCATCAAGGCGGTGACGGTCAAGGCCCAACCCAACCTGTCGTTCGTCTATCGCTACAAGACCCGCGACATCACCAAGAACCTGCCGCTGAGCGAAGGCGTGGCGGTGATTGCCGAGTTGCTGCCGGCCGCGTTCAAAAATGCGCATTTGCTGACCGTGACCGACGAAGCCCAGCTCGAATACAGCAAAAAGGGCAAGAGTTCGCTGTTCAAGAGCAAACCTCAGCAATTGCGTGAAGCGCCTTCCGCCGAGCATAACCGCGAGAAGAACCGCTTTCTCGACCTGAGCCGGCCATTCCTCAAGGACCTGGGCGTGACGAACGCGCAGCACGAGCTGATCCCGGCGATGTCGCGCAAATGGAAGCAGATCAACAAGTTCATCGAAGTCTTCAGCCACGCCCTGACCTCGTCACCGCTGGCGCTGGACAAACCGGTGCGCGTGGCGGATTTCGGTTCGGGCAAGGGTTACCTGACGTTTGCCATCCACGATTACCTGCGCAACACGCTCAAGGCCGAAGGCGAAGTCACTGGCGTCGAGCTGCGCGAGGAGATGGTCAACCTGTGCAACGCTGCGGCGGCGAAGCTCGATCATCAGGGTCTGGTGTTCAAGTGCGGTGATGTGCGCAGCGTGGCGCCGAGCGAACTGGAGGTGATGATCGCCCTGCATGCCTGCGACATCGCCACTGACTATGCGATCCACACCGGTATCCGCTCGGGCGCGTCGATCATCATGTGCTCGCCGTGCTGCCACAAGCAGATCCGCCTGCAGATCCAGAGCCCGGCGCTGCTCAAACCGATGTTGCAATACGGTCTGCACCTCGGTCAGCAGGCGGAGATGGTCACCGACAGCCTGCGTGCGCTGTTCCTCGAAGCCTGCGGTTACGAGACCAAGGTGTTCGAATTCATCTCGCTGGACCACACCAACAAGAACAAGATGATTCTGGCGGTGAAACGCGCCGAGCCGGTTGACCCGGCTCAGTTGTTGGTGAAGATTCAGGAGTTGAAGGCGTTCTACAACATCAGCGAACACTGCCTCGAAACCCTGCTGCGCGCCGACGGCTTTCTGGCCTGACCTTGACCTTGTGGCAGCGAGCCTGCTCGCGAAGGCGGACTGACAGTCAATGATGATGTTGGCTGTTACGGCCCCTTCGCGAGCAGGCTCGCTCCCACATGGGGTTTGATGGCGGTCTTGCGGCCGAGCATTACGGTGGCGATCACCCCGCAGGCAAACACCCAGGTGATCGGCTCGACATGTTCGCCAAAGAACAGCGCCGAAAACGCGATGGTGAAGAAGATCTGCAGCAACTGGATCTGACTGACCCGCGCGATCCCGCCCATGGCCAGCCCGGCGTACCAGGCGAAGAACCCGAGAAACTGCGAGAACAGCGCCACGTAACCGAAGGCCCACCAGGTCTTGGCCGACACTGCGCCCTGATGCTGCGGCGCCAGGTACAGCACCGGCCCGATCAGCAGCGGCGTCGACAGCACCAGCGCCCAGCAGATCACTTGCCAGCCGCCCATCTCTTTCGCCAGTCGGCCACCCTCGGCATAGCCCAGGCCTCCCACGGCAATCGCACCGAGCATCAACAAGTCCCCGGCCTGAATGCTGCCGGCGCCGGTGTACAACGCATAACCGAGCACCAGCGCACTGCCCAGCGCGGCGCAGGCCCAGAAGGCTTTCGACGGGCGTTCATGGGACAGCCACGCCGCATACAGCGCCACGCACAGCGGCTGCAGACCGTTGACCAATGCGCCGTGGGACGCCGGCAACGTCTGCATGGCCCACGCCGACAGCACCGGGAAGCCGAGAATCACCCCGGCGATCACCAGGCTCAGACCTTTGATCTGCTGCCAGGTCGGCCACTTTTCCCGGCGCCATAACAGCAGCAGCGCCGCCGGAATCGCCGCGAACAACGCCCGACCGAGGCCATTGAGCAGTGGGTGCAGTTCCTGCACCACGATCCGGGTGAAGGGCAGGGTGAGGCTGAAAATCACAACCCCGAGCAGGCCGAGGGCCATGCCGGTGTTTTCGCGCGAAGACATAAGAAGACCGGAATTGAGGGTTTCAGGGAACGACCTTCATAAAGCCATAAACCGTGGACTTCTGGCTGTTACAGCTAGGCACAGACTTATCCGTACAGTTCGGTGGCCCCTTCGCGAGCAAGCCCGCTCCCACAGGGGAATGCATTCCAAGGGTGGGAGCGGGCTTGCTCGCGAAGAACGATAACGCGGTCTTCGAGGTAGTAGCCGGTTGTTACCTGCCCGAACGGATAAGGTCTACCTTGAATACTCCTGCAAGCCCTTTCCCAGAGGAGTCCTCCCCATGGCCGCGAAAAAAATCCTGATGCTGGTCGGCGATTACGTCGAAGACTACGAAGTGATGGTGCCGTTCCAGGCCCTGCAAATGGTCGGTCACACCGTGCACGCCGTGTGCCCGGACAAGGCGGCCGGCAAGACCGTGCGCACAGCGATCCATGACTTCGAAGGCGACCAGACCTACAGCGAGAAGCCCGGTCACCTGTTCGCCCTCAACTTTGACTTTGCCAAGGTCATCGAGGCGGACTACGACGCGCTGCTGATCCCGGGCGGTCGTGCGCCGGAATACCTGCGCCTGAACGAAAAAGTCCTGGAACTGGTGCGCGCTTTCGACAAGGCCGGCAAACCGATTGCGGCGGTCTGCCATGGCGCGCAGCTGCTGGCGGCGGCAGGCGTTCTCGAAGGCCGCGAGTGCAGCGCCTATCCGGCCTGCGCCCCGGAAGTGCGCCTGGCGGGTGGTACGTACATCGACATTCCGGTGACGGACGGCCACGTTCAAGGCAATCTGGCCACGGCACCGGCATGGCCGGCGCATCCGAACTGGCTGGCCGGTTTCCTCGGTCTGCTTGGCACCAAAATCACCCTGTAACGAGGATTCGCCCATGTGCGAGCTCTACGTCAAGGCCGACCCGATTCTCTACGAATCACGCTCGCGCTCGCTGCGCATCTGCGGCGTGGTGACGACGCTGCGCCTGGAAAACCAGTTCTGGGACATCCTCAGCGAAATCGCCGAAGTCGATGGCATGACCACCAATCAACTGATCGCCAAGTTGTATGAAGAGGTGATGGATTATCGCGGGGAGGTGGTGAATTTTGCCTCGTTTTTGCGGGTGAGTTGTACGCGGTATCTGAGTCAGCGGCGGGCGAGTGCGCCGGAGTTGTCGGTGGTGCGGGCGGTGGTGAAATAGCCGATTGCGGGTTGACCCCTTCGCGAGCAAGCCCGCTCCCACATTGGGTACTGAGTGTTCACCAAGGTTGTGTTCACTGGAGATCCAATGTGGGAGCGAGCTTGCTCGCGAAGAGCCGGGACAGGCGACAGATGTTCTGGACTGGTCTTTACTCTGAAGCGCGAAACCTCCCAACCGCCAAGGAGAAACAAGCATGTCCGGATGGTACGAAGTGAGCAAAAGCAGCAACGGCCAGTTCAGGTTTGTGCTGAAGGCCGCCAACGCCGAAACCATTCTCACCAGCGAGCTCTACACCACCCGCGCGGCAGCCGACAACGGCATTGCCTCGGTGCAGACCAACAGCCCGCTGGATGACCGCTACGAGAAAAAGACCACCAAGGATGGCCATCCTTACTTCAACCTCAAGGCCGCCAACCACCAGATCATCGGCAGCAGCGAGTCGTACTCCACTGACGCCGCGTGTGCCAAAGGCATCGCCAGCGTCAAGACCAACGGGCCGAGCAAAGTGATCAAGGACAAGACGTTGCCGGTGCTCTGAAGAACACCGAAGATCAAAAATGTGGGAGCGGGCTTGCTCGCGAAGGCGGTGGATCAGTCACTGGAGATGTTGACTGACACGACGCTTTCGCGAGCAAGCCCGCTCCCACATTGGGTTTTGTGTATTGCCCGAGGATCAGCGCAGGGTCCTGAGGATTGCCTGTAGCTGACCTTGCCCAGACTCGCTCAACGGGAACACCGGCAACCGCGGATCGCCAACCTCCAGCCCTGTTTCGCGCAACCCGGCCTTGATCGTCGCCGGCAAGCCGCCCTTGAGGATGAAGTCCAGCAGTGGCAACTGGCGGTAGAACAGCTTGCGCGCGCGGTCCAGATCACCGGCCTGCGCGGCCGCGTACAGGTCCAGGTTCAACTGCGGTATCAGGTTCGGTGCAGCGGTGCACCAGCCCTTGGCCCCGGCGGCAAACGCCTCCAGTGCCAGCGGATTGCAGCCGTTGTAGAACGGCACCTGACCGTCGCCCAGCAGCTGCAGCTTGTGCATGCGCTGAATGTCGCCGGTGCTCTCCTTGACCATGGTCACGTTTTCCACGCCGTTGACGATGCGCAGAATCAGCTCCACCGACATGTCGGTGCCGCTGGTGGCCGGGTTGTTGTAGAGCATGATCGGCACGCCGATGCTGTCGCCGATGGCGCGATAGTGAGCAAGGATTTCCGCTTCGCTGAGCTTCCAGTAAGACGCCGGCAGCACCATCACCACGTCGGCGCCGTGGGCTTCGGCAAAGCGTGCGCGGCGCACGGCTTTGGCGGTGGTCAGGTCGGACACGCTGACGATGGTCGGCACGTGTCTGGCGACGTGTTTGATGCTGAATTCGGCGACCTGATCCCACTCGGCGTCGCTCAGGTAGGCACCTTCGCCGGTGCTGCCCAGCGGGGCGATGGCGTGGACGCCGCTGTCGATCAGGCGATCGATGGACTTGCCGAGGGCTGGCAGATCCAGGCCTTCGCCGTTGGCGCCGAACGGGGTGATGGTGTAGCCGATGATGCCGTGAATGTTGGACATGATGAGTCTCCGTGAAAAACTGAAATCAGTTCAGGCAATCGGCGTGTTGGCGCAGGTTCTGCCGAGCGTAGTAGTTGAAAGCGGCGGCGTGGCGTTTGGGTTTCGACACCCAGTCGTGGGCCTCGCGACCCAGCGCCGGAGTGATCGGCTTGATCGTGCCGGCAGCCATCGCCAGCAGTTGCAGTTTGGCGGCGCGCTCGATCAGTTGGGCGATGACACAGGCTTCTTCAATCGTGGTGCCGGTCGACAGCTGGCCGTGGTGCGACAACACAATCGCGCGCTTGTCGCCCAGTGCACCGGCGATCAGTTCGCCTTCCTCGTTACCCACCGGCACCCCCGGCCAGCCTTCGAGAAACGCGCAGTCGTCGTACAGTGGGCACAGGTCCATGTGGGAAATCTGCAGCGGCACTTCCAGCATTGACAGCGCGGCGATGTGCGTCGGGTGGGTGTGGATGATGCAGTTCACGTCCGGCCGGGCACGGTAGACCCAGCTGTGGAAACGGTTGGCCGGGTTGGCCATGCCGTGCCCTTCAAGCACTTCCAGGTCTTCGTTGACCAGCAGCAGATTGCTCGCGGTGATTTCATCGAAACCCAGGCCCAGTTGCTGAGTGTAATAGGTACCGGGTTGTGGACCGCGAGCGGTGATCTGTCCGGCCAGACCGGAGTCGTGACCGCTTTCGAACAGAATCCGGCAGGTCAGCGCCAGCTTTTGCCGGTCGGTCCACGTATTATCCGCCAGGCTTTTTTGCATCTGGGTCAGCGCTTGCCTGACCAGTTGTTCTTTAGGTAGTGCTAATGTCTTGGCCATGTCTGTGTCCTTTGGGTGAGTGCAAATGACACGAAAGAGGCTATATGACACAAAGTGTCATTGGCAAGCACAAATCGTCGCTTCCTTGATGGAATAACCGCTGCGCATGTCTATCCGATTGAAAATATTGAGAAAAAAACTTGGCGTAACCCTTGAGGCACTGGCCGAAAAATCCGGCATGACCAAGAGTTACCTGTCGAAAGTCGAGCGCGGGTTGAACACCCCGTCGATTGCGGCGGCGTTGAAACTGGCGAAAGCACTGAACGTGAAGGTCGAGGAATTGTTCTCCGAGGATAACGTCAACCTCGACAGCTACAGCCTGGTGCGCAGCCACGAACGCCAGTCACTGGCGGCCAACGATCAGAGCCCGGGGTATGCGGTACTGGCGCATCAGGTCAGCGAACGCAACCTGCTGCCGTTCATCATCTACCCACCGAGCGAATTCACCGACAAGACCTTCAAGGAGCATTTGGGCGAGGAGTTTCTGTTCGTCCACGAAGGGCAGGTGGAAGTGGATTTCATGAACGAAAAAGTGTTGCTGGAGCGCGGCGATGCGCTGCACTTCAATGCGCAAAAGCCGCACCGGATCAGGTCGGTGGGCGAGGTGCAGGCGCAGTTGCTGGTGGTCGTACACAGCGCCGAAGAATGAGTTGAATCAACCCATGCCATCGCCAGCCTGCTGGCGATCGGGGGCGCCGCTATTCCAGCATCTTGCTGAGCAACCAGCTCCCCGCCGGCCCCGGCGGGTAAATCCGCGACCACAACGCATCGACATACACCGGCCGCGGCCAGCCGCGCACCGTCAATTCCACCAGCGTGTCGTTGCCGAAGCGTCCCACCAGCCAGCGTGGCAACGCTGCCCAGCCGAATCCCATTTCCGCCATTTCCATCAGCATCAGGTAACTCGGCGCCGACCAGACCCGACCTTTCGCCCGGCTGTCGTAGGGATTGACGATGGTCGCCAGACGCAATTCCCGATGCTGCTCCAGCACTTGCTGGTCGACACGTGCGACGCCGGTCAGCACATGATCACGTTTGACGAACAGTGCGATATCGGTGCGCTCGGCAACCGTCGAGGTCACCAGATCCGGCGGGTAGCTGTCGCGCATTTCGGCGAACGCCAGGTGCGCGCGGCCACGCTGGACCAGTTCGATCAGGTCGTCGCACTCGGCGATCAGGCATTCCAGTTCCAGGTCCGGATAACGCTGCTCGAAGTCGACCAGTGCCGCTTCGAAGCGCGCCGATTGGTAGGTGTCGGAAATCGCCACGGTCAGCTTCGGTTCGACGCCCTGGGCCAGTTGCCGGGCCGTCATTTCCAGACGGCTGGTGGCCGCCAGAATCGCCTCGGCCCGTTGCAACATCACGTGGCCGGCCGGGGTCAGGGTCGGCTTGCGGCTGCTGCGGTCGAACAGCATCAGGTCGAGGTCGATCTCCAGGCTCGCCACGGCGGCGCTGATGGTCGATTGACTGCGCCCCAACTTGCGCGCCGCCGCCGAGAACGAACCCTGGGTGGCCGCTTGCACAAACGCCAGCAGCACTTCTTGCGAAGCCATGAACTATCGCCTTGATCGATGGTTATTGGTTATGAAGTATCGGTGTGAGGATGGATCATGGCAACCATCTTCACTCAAGGAGTCAGGCGATGACTGCTCACAAATCCATTGTTGAACGTATTTTTCAGGCCATTGGTTTCGAGTTTCTGGCGATTCTTATCTGCACGCCGTTGCTGGCGTGGATCATGAAAAAGCCGTTGCTCGACATGGGCGCGGTGACCGTGCTGATCGCCATGTTGGCGCTGGCGTGGAACGTGGTGTTCAACGGCTTCTTCGACCGCACGCTCAAGCGCCTGGACATCGGCCACAACGCCTGGACGCGGGTGGTCCATGCGCTGCTGTTTGAGGGCGGCTTGATCGTGATGGGCGTGCCGCTGATTGCCTGGTGGCTGTCGGTCAGCCTGTGGCAGGCGTTCTTGCTGGATATCGGCGTGCTGCTGTTCTTCCTGCCGTATACCTACGTGTATCACTGGGGTTATGACGTGGTGCGTGAGCGGTTTGTGCAGCGCAGCGTCTGTCAGGGTTAAAAGCAAAAGATCGCAGCGTGCCGCAGCGCCTACAGTTGGAATGCATTTTCCCTGTCGGCGCTGCGGCACGCTGCGATCTTTTTGGGTTTAGAGGAACATCCCGCCCGACGCCTCGACCCGCTGCCCGTTGATCCACTGCGCTCCCGGTGACAGCAACATCGACAGCGCGCCACCAATGTCATCCGGTTGCCCGGCACGGCCCAGTGCGGTGTTGCTGGCGACCATCGCGTTCAACGCCGCGTTGTCGCGCACCGCGCCGCCGCCAAAATCGGTTTCGATGGCGCCCGGCGCCAGGATGTTCACGCCGATCTGCCGCGCGCCCAGCTCCTTGGCCTGATAGCGGGTCAGCACTTCCATCGCCCCTTTCATCGCCGCGTAGGCGGCATAACCCGGCAGGCTGAAGCGGGTCAGGCCGCTGGAGATATTGATGATGCGTCCACCATCGCTGATCAGTGGCAGCAGTTGCTGGGTCAGGAAGAACGGTCCTTTGAGCTGGATGTTCATCAGCAGGTCGAACTGTTCCGGGGTGGTTTCGGCGAACGCCGCGTGCACACCAATCCCGGCGTTGTTGATCAGAAAGTCGAAGCGCGGACGCTCCAGTTGCTGCAGCGCTTGTTCAACCCGCGTGGCGAAATCGGCGAAGCTGTCGCTGCGGCTCACGTCCAGTTGCAGCATCACGGCTTTGGCGCCGCGTTGTTCCAGTTCAGCCACCAGCGCCTGGGCTTCATCGGCGCGGCTGTTGTAGGTGCCGATGATGTCCACGCCTTCGGCGGCGAGGTGCAGGGCGGCGTTCTTGCCCAGGCCACGGCTGGCGCCGGTGATCAATGCGATTTTGCGGCTCATGTGAAATCCTCGATTGCGATGAGTGGTGATGAGCAAAGTTTATTTATCCGCCACAGGGTGATAAACAGACTGAAACCGGAATCACTGATCGGTTCAGCCGAACAATCAATGGGTGTTCTCATGAACAAACTGGAACTGCTGCGCACCTTCGTCCGGGTCAGCGAACTGTCGAGTTTCACCCTGGCCGGCGAGAGCCTGGGTCTGCCGCGCTCGACGGTGTCCGAACATGTGCAGGCGCTGGAAACCCTGCTCGGCACGCGCCTGCTGCAACGCACCACGCGCAAGGTGCAGGCGACCCAGGACGGCCTGGTGTTGTATGAACGCAGCAAGGATCTGCTGTCGCACATGGATGAGATCGAGGGTTTGTTCCGGCAGGATCCGGCGTCGCTGACCGGGCGGATTCGTGTCGACATGCCGAACATTCTCTCGCGGCGCTTGATCATGCCGCTGCTGCCAGAGTTCATGGCGCGGCACCCGAATCTGGAACTGGAAATCAGCAGCACCGACCGCCGCGTCGATCTGCTCAGCGAAGGTTTTGACTGCGTGGTGCGCATTGGCGCGCAGCCGGATCAGTCGGTGGTGGCGCGGCATCTGGGCGACTTCCCGATGATCAACTGCGCAAGCCCCGCGTATCTTGAACGCTATGGCATGCCGCAGACGCTGGAGGATCTGGCGCAGCACCGGCTGGTGCATTATGTCGGCGTGCTGGGCGCGCGCTCGGAAGGGTTTGTGTATGAACAGGACGGACAGGTGCGGCGCCTGCCGATGGCTGGCAGCGTAACGGTCAACAGCACCGATGCTTACGAGTCGGCCTGCCTTGGCGGCTTCGGCCTGATTCAGGTGCCGCGCACCGGCATGCAGCCGCACCTGGACACCGGTGAACTGCTGACCGTCCTGCCGCAGTTCACGGCACCGGCGATGGGGATTTCAATCCTGTATGCGCGACAACGGCACTTGCCGCTGCGGGTGCGAGTGTTCATGGATTGGTTGGGCGAGGTGATTCGCTCAACGCTCTGACTCACGCCACCGATCAACTGTAGGAGTGAGCCTGCTCGCGATGGCGTCCTGTCAGTCGATGCAGATTTGACTGATGTACCGCTATCGCGAGCAGGCTCACTCCTACAAGGGAACCCGTGTTGTTCAGAAGATCTGGGTGAACAGCCAATAGAGGCTGCCCGACAGCAGAATCGCCGCCGGCAGCGTCAGCACCCACGCCATCAGCAGATTGCGGATGGTCTTCATCTGCAAGCCGCCGCCATTGGCGACCATGGTCCCGGCCACACCCGATGACAGCACGTGGGTGGTCGACACAGGCAAGCCGAACATGTCCGCCGCGCCGATGGTCAGCATCGCCACGGTTTCCGCCGAGGCGCCCTGGGCGTAGGTCAGGTGGGTCTTGCCGATCTTCTCGCCGACCGTCACCACAATCCGTTTCCAGCCGACCATGGTCCCCAGTCCCAGAGCGATGGCCACGGCGATCTTCACCCACAACGGAATGAACCGCGTGGCGTTGTCGATCTGTTGCTTGAACAGTTGCAGTTTGTCAGTGGTGTCGGCGTCGAAGTTGCCGACCTTGTTCTTGTCCATCAGGCGAATGCTTTCGCTGGCCAGGTACATGTCGTTACGCACGTTGCCCATGGCCTCGGCTGGGACTTTCGACAGCGAGCCGTAGCCTTTGACTTCCTCGCCAATGTGCCCGGTGAGGGCGGCGAGGGCGGGGATCAGTTGCGGGGTGGCTTGCTTGCTGCGCACGTAATCGGAGAGCACCGGACGCGGATCGGCCGGGGCCGGCAGCGGCGCACTTTTTACCAGCGCTTGCTGAGTGACTTCGGCCACGGCGGCAAACTGCAATGCCTGGTCGGCCGGCATAGTGCGGTTCAACGCGTACGCCATCGGCAGGGTGCCGACCAGAATCAGCATGATCAGGCCCATGCCTTTCTGCCCGTCGTTGGAGCCGTGGGCGAAGGACACACCGGTGCAGGTGGCGATCAGCAAACCACGGATCCACCACGGTGGCGGGGTGTTGCCTTCCGGTGCCTTGTACAGCGAGCGATTCTTCACGAACGCACGCAGGGCCAGCAGCAACAGCGCCGCGAAGCCGAAACCCACCAGCGGCGACAGCAGCAACGCGTAACCAATCTTGGTCGCCTGCGCCCAGTCCACACCGCTGGTGCCGTCGCGCCCGTGCATCAAGGCATTGGCCACGCCGACGCCGATGATCGAGCCGATCAGGGTGTGCGACGACGAGGCCGGCAGGCCCAGCCACCAGGTGCCAAGGTTCCACAGGATCGCCGCGATCAGCAGGGCGAAGATCATCGCGAAACCGGCGGACGAACCGACCTGCAGAATCAGTTCCACCGGCAGCAGCGCGATGATGCCGAACGCCACCGCGCCACTGGACAGCAGCACTCCGAGGAAGTTGAAGAACCCCGACCAGACCACCGCGACATTCGGCGGCAGCGAGTGGGTGTAGATCACCGTCGCGACCGCGTTGGCGGTGTCGTGGAAACCGTTGACGAACTCAAAGCCCAGCGCAATCAGCAGCGCCACGCCGAGCAGCAGGAACGGCGTCCAGGTGGTCACCACCGTGCCGAGTTCGTGCATGTCGTGCATCAGGCTGTAGGCGGTGAACAGCATGCCCATCGCGAGCACCGCGAAAAAGATCACGTAGGTGAACGGGCCGGTTTTCTTGTCGAGGGCTGGCCTGCCACTGGGGGCGGACGCCTGGCGGGCGGTCAGGGAGGGAGTAGCCATGAGCGGACAATCCTGAGCGAGGGAAGGAGTGTCGGTCATGATCGTTGCTAAATATTACAGAGAGACTGCGGCAGGTCAGTGTTTGCGGGATTAGCCTGACCATTAATCTGAAGGGCAATGATCAACCCCTGTAGGAGTGAGCCTGCTCGCGATGACGTTGGCACATGCAAAACAGCTGTGTCTGACACACCGCTATCGCGAGCAGGCTCACTCCTACAGGGGGAACTGTGGTGGGGCACAGTATTTTGGGGCTCAATAATCCCCGCGCTTGCGAAACGCCCAGCGCCCGGCAATCACGGTGAACGTCGCCACCAGTGCCACCAGAATCCAGAACCCCTCCGGATCGGTGGATAACGGCACGCCGCCGACGTTCATGCCGAAAAAACCGGCAATGATGTTGATCGGCAGCGCCAGCACCGTCACCACCGTCAGGGTGAACAGCGTGCGGTTGCTCTGTTCGTTGAGGTTGGCGGCGATCTCCTCCTGGAGCAACTTGATCCGCTCACCGAGGGCGGTGAGGTCGTTGATGATCAGCGCGAACTCCTCGGTGGATTTGCGCAACTCCTTGACGTCCTCCTTCTGCAGCCACGGCGGCGGACGGTTGAGCAGGCGCAGCAGCGAACCCGGCTCCAGCGCCAGCAGGCGCTGCAGGCGCACCAGCACCCGGCGGTTGGCACCGAGTTCGGCGCGGTTGGTCGACAGGCGCGAGGAGAGCAATTGGTCCTCGACCTGGTCGACGCTCATGCTGGTCTTGCGCACGATCTGCGTCAGCACCTCACCCTGATCGCGCAGCAGGTGCACGAGCAGTTCCGACGGTGAGCGAAAGCATTCGCCGGCCTTCACCGATGAGCGCAGCTTGTCCACCGAGTGCAGCGGTTGCAGGCGTGCGCTGACGATCAGTTTGCTGCGCACGCACACCCACAGCGTCGAGACGTCCGAGGAGACCATGCTGCTGAGGTTGAACACCACGTCGTTGACCACCGCCAGCAACGCAGAGTCGACGTGTTCGATACGCGTCGAACGCGAGCCTTCGTGCAGCGCTTCAAAAAATTCTTCGGGCAATTGCAGATGGCTTTTCATCCAGCGCTCGCACGCGGCGTGGGCCAGGTTCAGGTGCAGCCAGAGGAATTCATCACTGTCGCTGTCGTCTTGCAGGCAACGCAGGGCGGTCGCCGAGTCAACTTCGCGACCGCGTTCACCCGGGCGGAACCGGAAGCCGTAAAGCAAACCGAACAAATCAGGATCGCGATGACTGATATCGAGGCTGTGGTTCATGGAGGCTCGCTGCGAGGAGGGGACGCCGGTCGCGGAATGGCAGGTTCACTGAGCCGCATCATCGCAATCACATGTGACACTTGTGTGACGACAAAGTGACGCCAGATCAATGTCTTACCGGCGGTCGGATTTTCTTCAAGAAGCGCTCTGGTACGCCGATCACGCTTAGGTTACGTTGCGCGCGCTTGGCCATGAGCCAAGGCTCGCCGACACGGATGTCCGGCAAAATCCCACGCCTTATAGGGCGTGCCTCATCCCTGTCCTGAGTATCTTGCGATGCTGCAAAAATCCCTGAGAGCGCAAATTCTCGCCCTGCTGAGCGGCAGCCTGCTGGCGATGCTGTTGATCGCGCTGGCCTGCTTTCATTACCTGTCCAACGGCGTGCAGAACTACAGCCAGTTGATCGCCGGTCCCTTGCACACCTCGCAACTGATCGACGAGGCCAACCTGCAATTCAAGGTGCAGGTGCAGGAGTGGAAAAACGTCCTGCTGCGCGGCAAGCAGCCGGCAGACCTGGCCAAATTCTGGAGCCAGTTCGAAGATCGCCAGCGCGATGTACAGAACACCCTCGGTGAACTGGCCGGCCAGAAAGGCATCGAGCCGGCGCTGAAAAGCCGTATCGAACGCCTGCGTGAAGAGCACCGTCTGCTCGGCGCTGCGTACCAGAAAGGTCGCGATGCCTACGTGGCCGCCGGTGGCGACCCAGTGGCCGGCGACTCCGCCGTCAAAGGCGTGGACCGCGCCGCCAGCGATCAGATGAGCGAACTGGTAGCCGAGCTGCGCAAGCAGGGCACCGAGCAGTCGGCGCAGATCAGCGCCAGTGCTGACAGCATCGTGATGCTGGGGATTCTGGTGATGCTCGGCTCGGGTCTGCTGATCGGTCTGTTGAGCCTGTGGCTGGTCAACCGCAACCTGATCGAACCGATTCGCAAGCTGATCGATTACGTCACCCTACTGAGTCGCGGACGTCTCGTCGAACGTGTCGCCAACGAGCGTCAGGACGAGTTGGGCAACCTTGCGGCAGCCGCCAATACCCTGCGTGATTTCCTCGCCGAGACGTTCACCCACCTGCAGCGCAGCGCCAGTGATCTGGACAGCGCCAGCGGCGAGCTGAACGCCATCGCCACGACCATGGCCGGTGGTACCAACGAGCAGTTCAACCGCACCGATCAAGTAGCGACGGCGATGAACGAAATGTCCGCCACCGCCCAGGAAGTTGCCCGTCACGCGGCGGACGCGGCGCGGGCGGCCGACGATGCCGACCAGTCCGCCCAGCAGGGTGAAAAGGTCATGCAGGGCACGATCCAGACCATCACCCAGATGCGTGGCGAAATCGCCAACACCGCCGAGGTGATCCGTCGCCTGGAAGCCGACAGCGGGCGGATCGGCAAGGTGCTGGAAGTGATTCGCGGCATCGCCGAGCAGACCAACCTGCTGGCGCTCAACGCGGCGATCGAAGCGGCGCGCGCCGGTGAAGCCGGGCGCGGTTTTGCCGTGGTCGCCGATGAGGTGCGTAACCTCGCGCAGCGTACGGCGGAGTCGATCATCGAGATCAACCAGATCATTCAGAACGTGCAGACCGGTGCGGTGGACGCGGCGCACGCGATCGAAAGCGGTCAGGCGCGCAGCGACCAAAGCGTCGAGCAAGTGACCCAGGCCGGCGCCATGCTCGAGCGCATCACCCACGCGGTGGAAGCGATTCGCGACATGAACCGCCAGATCGCCACCGCCGCCGAAGAGCAGACCTCGGTGGCCGAAGACATCTCGCGCAACCTGACCGAGATCACCTCGATTGCCAGCACCAACCTCAACAGCGTGCAGCGCACTGAAAGCGCCAGCCAGAACCTGCATGGCCTGTCCGGGCAACTCAATGAAGTCACCGCGCGCCTGAGCGCCTGATCGAGCCTGGGTGTACCGATTCGGTTACCGAGTCGGTACACAGTCGATCTCAAATCAGGGCGAGCGCCGCCGATGGCCGGTTATCTATAACCGGCATTGGAGCCAGCCCATGGTCAGCATCACTTCTGTTTCGATCAATCAGACCGTCACCACCGCCACCAGCAAAACCAAGATCAGCGACGGTACCGAGGACTCCTCCAGTACCACCGCCACGGCCAGCACTGGCGTCAGCGCCGACACCAGCAAAGTCGCTGCCGGCGGTGGCGCTGCTCCAGCGGGCGACAGCAGTTCCGACAGCAGCGGTGAATCGGATTCGGTGAAAGAACTGCGCAAGCAGATCGCCGAGCTGCAAAAGCAATTGCAGGAACAGCAACAGGCTTTGCAAGCGGCGCAGGCCAAGCAGGAAGACGCCGATGCCAAGGCTGCCGACGTGGCGTCCGCCGAGTCGCAAATCTCCAGTACGTCGGCTTCGTTGCAGACGGCCACGGCGGCGTTGTTGCAGGCGTTGCAGCAGTCGGGTTCGAGCAGCTCGGGTTCGCTGGTCAGCACCTCGGCCTAAACATCACGTAATTCCCCTGTAGGAGTGAGCCTGCTCGCGATAGCGGTATGTCTGCCATATTCATGGTGACTGACACATTGCTATCGCGAGCAGGCTCACTCCTACAGGGATCTGTGGTGTGTCTCAGGTGGTGGACTCCAACTGATCGAGCACCGCGCAGGTGGTCCACGAATCCTCGGTGACCCGCGCCACGGCGGCAAAACGCAGGCCGGTCAGTTCGCGGATCACTTGAAGGATCGCCGGAACCGCGCTGATCCGACCGATTGTCGCGATGTCTGCTGCCGCTGTCTGCCCCATGCCCATCGCTCTCGTCTGCTGTCGTTGATCGATCTGCGGCCATGCTAGCGGGCTGCCGGGGGCTTGGCGCGCATTGATTACGTGGCTGAAGCGATTAGCCTGAGGCCAGACGCAAAAAAGCCGCACGATCGTTCGATCGTGCGGCTTTTTTGGCGTTGTATCAGGTGTCTTGCTTGTTGCTCAGCACCTTGCCGGTGGTGGCATCGAAGTCCACGTCGAACTCTTTGCCATCGGCGGTTTTCAGCTCGACTTCGTACTCGTAACCGTTGAAGTGGTTGTCCAGGTCGGTGTCGGTGATGGTCGCACCCGGGTGCAGTTTCAGCGCCTCGGCGTTCATCGACTCCAGCGACTTGATCTTGCCTTCCTTCACCAGTTGCGGGATCTGGTCGACGCGGACGTCAGCCTGGGCCAGGCCAGCGGTCAGCGTCAGGGCAGCGGCGGTAAACAGGGCAGTCAAAGTTTTCATGAGTTCGATCCTTGGTTTGCTTAAGTGCGTGTTCTGTTGAAGTGGGCTCAGGTTAACCACCACAACTTAATTCACCCTTAAAACCCCCCATCGCGTGCAGCACTCTTGTAGGAGTGAGCCTGCTCGCGATGCGGACCACCCGGTTTACCGATCAGAACCCGTTGTTCTTCAACACCTGATCAACACTGGCACTGGCCGGGCGCTTGTAGAACTTCAACAGTTCGCTGGCGCGGTTGGTGAAGATGCCATCGACCCCCGCCGCCATGACTTTCTCGAAGTCCACCGGCTCATCGACGGTATACACGTGCACCAGCATGCCCTGATCGTGGGTGTACTGGTTCATCCACGGTTGCACCAGGTCCGAATAGCTCTGGTCGCCGCCCTTGGTCAGCCTGGCCGAAGGGCCGGTGCCGATGGCGCCCTGAGCCTTGGCGAAATCAACCCACTGTTTGAACTCGGCTTCGGACTTCGGCTCCTGCTTGCCGTAGAACACGTTCTTGTCTTTTTCGCCGGACTCGGCAAAGGTCACTGCCGATTTCGGCTCGATGCTGCCTTCGCCGACCCACAGCAGCAGGATCTTCGGCACCTGTGGCATTTCCTTTTGCAGCAGTACGAGGCTGTTCTTCTCGAAGGTCTGCAGGATCACCTTGCCTTTGCCCTGACCGACGCCCAGCTCGCTTTTGGCCAGTTTCGAACCGGCCGGGCTCAGCCAGCCGCGATCCTGCAGTTTCTCTTTCAGGTCATGCTCGATCCCGGGGAACAGCTGCGGCTCCTTGGTTTCGATGTACAGGCCCGGCTTGTGTTTCGGGTTGGCCTGGGCGATGTCGATGATTTCGTCCAGGGTCAGAATTTTCAGCCCGGCGTAGGTCGGGCGCGCGCGATCCGGGTAAGCCTTGTTGTACCAGCTGCCGGCGTCGAGGGTTTTCAGTTCGGCCATGGTGAAGGCAGTGGCCGGGCTGTCCTTGCGCTCCGGGAATTTAGTCGCAACGTCGGTGGTGCGTTGCAGGTTGTTGTCGTGCAGGGCGAACAGCACGCCATCCTTGCTGCGCTGCAAGTCCATTTCCAGGTAATCAGCGCCGAGGTCGCGGGCCAGCCGGTAGGAGGCGGCGGTGGATTCCGGTGCATCAAAGGACGCGCCACGGTGGGCGATCACCGCCGGATGCGGGATGCCATGGGCGGCGGCCAGTGCATCGATGTTGGTCTGGGCAGCGGCGTGGGCCTGGCCGAGACCGAGCATCAGGCTCAGCATGAGGGCGCTTTTGGTGAAAGTGGCGGGCATGTTCGAGTTCCTTTCGCAGGGCTTTTTCAAAGACGTACCTTTTAACAACTGAATCGATTGCTTGCTATCGCCAGACCGACATAAACGTATTTAAAGCGATTTTTCCTGCACTTTTGTGGCGCTGTTTGCAGTACGCTTGCCCGAGGCAGACGCCCCGGCAGAGGGCGCGCCGATTGTTTTGCCCTGCGTGTAAACCATCGATGATTTTTTGTGAGGTTTACCATGCGCATCACTTCCCAACTCATCTGCCAGGCCGCCGACGACCTCAAGGGCTTTGTCGGCCTCAATCGCAAGACCGGCCAGTACATCGTGCGTTTCAGCGAAGATTCGTTCGGTATGGACGTGGCCGATGACGGCATCATTCCCACCAGCGAGTTTGTCTGGGCGGCGGTCTCTGATACGACCATGAGCTTGAAGCGCGAGCTGATTCAGTTGCTGCTGGATCAGAACATCGATGACCGGATCAACATCAGCGAGCCGTTGCGGGTTTATATGAGCAAGGTTGAGGTGCCGGAGATTGTGGCGGTGCGCAGTCTGGTGAAAGGCTGAGATTATGCGCTGACTGTGAAGACCTCTTCGCGAGTAAGCCCGCTCCCACAGGGTATGCGTTGTGCAGAAAATCACACTGGCTTGCCAGTGATGAGGCCGCAACACCCAACGCACTGCCCAAACGCCGTACCTGTGGGAGCGGGCTTGCTCGCGAAGAGGCCAGTCGGTACGCCGCAGTCATCACTGCCCAAACCGATACTCCCGCTCCACCCGACACACCCGCGTCTGAAACTTCGAATACCACTGCGCCCGTCCTCGCGCCTGAATCACCCGGTGCTCGGGATGCTCGCGCCAGGCCAGAATCGCCGCCTCGCTCTCCCAGTAGGAAATGGTGATCCCGACTCCGTCCTCGCCCCGGAGCGAATCCACGCCGAGGTACCCCGGCTGCTGCACCACCAGTTCCATCATCCGCTCGGCTGCTGCTGCGTAGCCGTTGTCACCCTCGGTGCGGGTCGAGGTGAAAATCACCGCGAAGCACGGCTCACTCGGCTTCATTGACGTTGCTCCGCACACGCTTCGACGAACGCCCGCACCAGCGGCGGCACCTGACCCTTGAGCGCCGCACGTTCCGGCTGAAACAGTGTCGCGACAAAAAACACATGGTCGGTCAATTCGATTGCGCGCAAGTCGCCCGCCGAATCGTGGCCGACAGCGTGTAGCCGATGGGTCAGCAACTCTCGTTCGAACTGCGGATTCACACCGAAGCGGCAGCGATAGCCTTCATGAATCTCCGACGTTTCGTACGCCTTGGCGATTAGCGAACCGGCGACCAGATGAATGCTGTCCACCGCTTCCACCAGGGAACAGGTCAGCGGAGTGAGCACTGCTCGCTGCGAATCGGGTGACGTCTCGCCATGTTCGGCATCGACCCAGCCCAGCACATTGCGCGAAAACTCCAGCACCGCATGCTGAAAACCACCGCAGGTGCCGAGGAAAGGGCGCTGTTGTTCGCGGGCAAAACGAATCGCCCGCAAGGCGCCTGCTTCGCTTTTGTAGGGGCTGGCCGGGACGCACCAGAAACCTTCAAAGTGATCCAGCGCAGTGTCGGCGTGGATCTGCTCGGTGGGCAGCCATTCGAATTGCACATTGTGGCCGGACTGCTCGGCGATCATGCCAAGGGCAACGGGGATCGCCTGGTGTGCGGTGACTTGCGGGTCGTAATCGCCGATCAGGGCGATGGAAATGGCGTCCATGGGATTTCCTTGATTTCAGTGAGTGATGAAGCTCTGTGGTGAGGGGATTTATCCCCGACGGGGCGCGAAGCGGCCCTCAAACAAGGCCTGCTGCGCAGTCCATCGGCGATGAATCCCCTCGCCACAGTGAATGTGTGCAGTTGTCGATCACCGGGGCTCACTATAGATTGGCGTTCACGCACTCAATATTGGCGTTTCCCCAAGTGATCAATGCAGCGACGCACTATCGACTCGACTACCCGGATCTGGCGCTGATTCTCGCTCTGGTGCGCGGAGGCTCTCTGGCTCGGGCTTCGCAGTTGCTCAGGGTAGACGTGTCGACGGTGTTTCGCGCGGTGCGGCGGCTGGAGTCAGCGCTGGGTCAGCAATTGTTCGAAAAGAGCCGCGCCGGTTACCTGCCGACCACACTCGCGCAGACCCTGGCCGAGCAGGCTGAGCGTGCCGAACAGGCACTGGAAGCGGCGCGCATCGGCGTCGAGCAGGGTGGGGAAGTGGTCAGCGGCACGGTGCGCCTGACCTGTACCGATTCGGTGCTGCAAGGCCTGCTGTTACCGGCGCTGGCGCAGTTCATGCCGAATTACCCGGCGCTGACCATTGAACTCAGCACCTCCAACGATTTCGCCAACCTCAGCCGGCGCGATGCCGACATCGCCCTGCGCCTGACGCGCACGCCGCCCGAGCATCTGGTCGGACGGCAACTGGCGAAGATTTCCTACCGGGTCTGTGCCAGTGCGCGTTATCTGCAAAACGTTGATGCATCGGATCTGGCGGCACTGACCTGGATCGCCCCGGATGAGTTTCTGCCGGATCACCCGACCGTCGCCTGGCGCCGTCAGCAGTTGCCCGGCGTGACCCCGAGTTATCGCTGCAACAGCATGCTTTCGGTGACTGAGCTGGTGCGCGGAGGACTCGGCGTGGCGGCGTTGCCGGACTTTCTGATCAGCGAAGGTTTGCAGGCCCTCAGCGAACCGCTGCACGGCTACGACACCGCGCTGTGGCTGCTGACCCGCCCGGACTGCCGGGCGTTGCGCTCGGTGGTCACGTTGTTCGACGAACTGGGGCGGGCGCTGCGTTTGCCGTGATCAGGGCTGTCGGGTCTGGCACATGTGCTCGTGCAATTCGCGCGTCAAACCCTCGATGCGTTCGGTCAGGCTCTTGGTCATTTCGGTGAGGCGGGTGTTCTGCTCCAGCAGTTCCAGCAATTGCGTGGTGTTCTTCGCCGCTTGCGCCTGACGCTCGCTGTTGGCCGTCGCCAGCGCTTCACGGTGTTGTGCGTCGGCATCGGCTTGCGCCTTGTCCCGCGCGGCCTGGCGGGTTTGTGCCAGCAGGATCAGTGGCGCGGCGTAGGCCGATTGCAGGCTGAAAGCGAGGTTCAGCAGAATGAACGGGTATACGTCGAAAGTGGTGATGCCCGTCACGTTGAGTAAAACCCACAACAGCACAATCAGGGTTTGCGCGCCAAGAAACGTTGGCGTGCCGAAGAAGCGCGCGAATGCCTCGGCGCGCAGGGCGAACTTGTCATCGCCGAACGTGGTGTTGAGGTGAGCGTGGGGACGATGGAAGCGCAAGTGATCGACGGGGGCTGTGGCGGGTGTTTCGGGTTTTTCTGTGGTCATGATGGACTCGGCGGGACTTGGGACTGAAGGTCACTATAGTCCTGCATTGCGGCTCATGGCCCTTTCGCGAGCAGGCTCGCTCCCACCTTGGAATGCATTTTCCTGTGGGAGCGGGCTTGCTCGCGAAGGCCGCGACGCGGTTTAACGGCCCGGCATATCCATTACCCAGGCGCCCGCTCATTGGCAAACCTGCTCACTGCCTGCACCGCTTCACTGGCGCCATCGCGGATCTGCAGAATCACGCTGTGGGCCCGCGATCAAGATCGAACTCGATCACGGCCACGGAGCGGTCGGTCCCTTCACGCGCCAACATGGTTACAGGTTTTTCAAAGACTGAATTGGCTGGCGTCGTTTGAACTCGGACGACCCAGCGCTACGCTGATCGTGTTGCGCCCCGTGTGTTTGGCGGTATAGAGCGCCTTGTCGGCGTCATCCAGCCAGGCGATCGCATCGCTGTATGACGGCTGAAAGCGCGCCAGGCCAATACTCAGGCTGACCCGCAGCTCCGGCACATCGGGATGGTGGTACTGCTGCAACGCCTGACGCAGGTGCTCCATCCGTGCTTCGGCCTTGTGCAATGGCTGATCGGGCAGGATCACGCAGAACTCGTCACCCCCATAGCGGCCTGCCGGTTCACCTTCGGCCAGTTGCTTGAGCGAGCGGGCCAGATGTCGTAGCACCGCGTCGCCAATGATGTGTCCGTAGTTGTCGTTGATGGACTTGAAGTGATCGATGTCGATCAGCGCCAGAATGTCCAGGGTGTGGTTCTGCCGACAGAGCTCGAACTTGCTGTGCAGTAGATCTTTCCACGCTCCATGGTTGAGCAGGCCGGTGAGGCTGTCGGTGCGGCTCAGGTCTCGCAGCGTCCGTTTGTGCTGGGCGAGTTTGATCGCCAGTTGATAAGAGACCAGGCCCAGCGCCAGTGGATACAGGGTGAGCATCGGCAGGCAGGCCCAGACCTGGATCTGCGTCATGGTCAGGCTGAATGTGAAGCCGAACACCGACCAGCCCAGCAGCACGCCGGCGAGTTGGGCGAGGGCGCCGAACAGGAACAGCCGTCGTCCACCGGCGGCGACGTTGTTCATGGTCATCATCGACAGGATGGTCACGGTGGTCAGCGGGTTGAACTGAAAACACGCGGTCCAGAAGCCACCGCACAACGAGTCGTACAACAGGTTGCGACGTTCGGCGTGGTAGGGAAAGGTCGAGTGCGTTGACACCTGATAAGCCAGATGTGGCCAGACAAAACCGTTGAACACCAGCAACGCCCAGAGCCAGGACGGCATATTCAACGGATACAGTGCTGCCGCGACGCTGAAAAAGCCGACGCCCAGACCAATGACCCTTGGCAGGTAGATACGTCTGGCGAATGACAAGCCTTTGCCGCGTTGGTTTTCCATGATGTCCTGCGCCAGATTCATCCTGAAATACTTTGCAGTATTTTTTTCAGGTCGACCGTCCGTCGGTCAATTGCGGACATTGTCATTTATTCCAGCAGCAATCATCAGTGTCCTTTCGAGCCATTTAATCGTGGCGGGCGCAGGAGAGAGACGGTTTAGAGCTGGTATCGCGCCAGAAACATCTCCAGTGCCGACTCGGCCACAGCTTTCTGGGTTGCCGCATCCAGTGGCGGCTGGCCCATGGAAATCTGCGGCCAGAAACCGAACGACTTCAACAGGCCCTGCACCTGCTGCGCGGCGAATTCCGCATCCACGGCTTTCAGCCGACCATCGGCCAGTGCGGCGCGAATCCACACTGTCAGACCTTCTTCCCGCTCGCCCATGCGCGCCACCATGTCTTGCGCGCGCTCCGGGGAATGGATCGTGGCGGCAATCGCTACCCGGGCCAGACCGAGAAAATTGTCATCGGCCATCATCTGCAGTTTAGCCAACAACATTTGCTGCAGTTGCTCGCGCAGCGGCTGATCCGCGCGATAAGCCACGGCCTGCTCGGCGGTGATGCGTGCCCAGAGTTGGTTGAGAATTTCGGCGAACAGTTCTTCCTTGCTGGGGAAATGGTTGTACACCGTGCGCTTTGACACCCCGGCGGTGGCCGCGATCTTGTCCATGCTGGTGATCTCGAAACCGTTGGCCCGGAATTCGGCAATCGCCGCCTGAATGATGGCTTCGCGTTTGCGGTCGGTAAGGCGCTTTGGAGCTGTCATAAGTACGCTTCGGCAGGAAAAAGGTGAAATTACACTTGGCAGTTTACTTGTCATCGCGTTTCATGCAACCTAGAAACTACACCGCCCAGTGTAATGTTGCGTTAATCCGCGCAACCTGAAAACCAGAAAGTTCGGCTGATGCGTGCGTGCCTTGGCCATTTATCGTCCCACCGTGAAAAACCGTGAATTGCGCGGTTTTTCTGGAGTCATTCAGTCATGGCCAATCCAGTGTTCTCTGCGGATCAAACTTCCACGCCTGAAGCCTCTCGCCAGGATCAAGGGCTATTCCGTAACCATGCGCCGGCGCAGCGCGAAGGCTTTCGCAAAATGCTGCGGATCATGTGGAACATGATCTTCCACAAACCGCGCAATACCCGACCGGCCGCCGCTATCCCGGTGCAACCGTTGACGCGTGAGGACCTTCTGGCTGCGCCCAACCACAGCGTCTATCGCCTCGGGCACTCGACTCTGTTGCTGAAGCTGCGCGACAAATTCTGGATCACCGATCCGGTCTTCGCCGAGCGCGCCTCGCCGGTGCAGTGGGCCGGCCCGAAGCGCTTCCACCAGCCACCGATCAGCATCGACCAGTTGCCGCCGATTGAAGCGGTGATCCTGTCGCATAACCACTACGACCACCTCGATTACGAGGCGGTGCTGAAACTGGCGGCCAAGACCAACTACTTCCTGACCCCACTGGGCGTCGGCGACACCTTGATCAAATGGGGCATCGATGCCAGCAAAGTCCGCCAGTACGACTGGTGGCAGGGCACCGAAATCGCCGGCATCCGCTTCGTCGCCACCCCGTCGCAGCACTTCTCCGGCCGTGGCCTGTTCGACGGCAACAGCACCCTGTGGGCCTCGTGGGTGATGATCGACGGCGACACACGGATCTTCTTCAGCGGTGACAGCGGCTACTTCGACGGTTTCAAACGCATCGGCGAACAGTACGGTCCGTTCGACCTGACCCTGATGGAAACCGGCGCCTACAACGTCGAGTGGCCACACGTACACATGCAACCGGAAGAAACCCTGCAAGCCCACATCGACCTCAAGGGCCGCTGGCTATTCCCGATCCACAACGGCACGTTCGACCTGGCGATGCACGCCTGGCATGAACCGTTTGACCGGATTCTGGCGCTGGCGTGGGAGCGCAGTGTTTCGATTACTACGCCGCAGATGGGGGAGGCGTTCAACCTGATGCAGCCGCAACGTGGTGAAGCGTGGTGGTTGGCGGTCGAAGGGGAGAGTGAAGGGGTGGTGCAGAACGCTTAACGAATTTCAGGTTAAGCGAACACCACTTCAATTCGGCCCTCCTTCCGTGATCGGGGGGCCGCTTTCACAACGATCTGCACGTCTCGTCCAAGATGGGAGAGGCACTCCATCATCTTGGCTTCACTGATGCCCCAGTGACTCCGACGCTGAGTTCATGGCACTCACCGATCGCCCCGGCGCAAACCCGGGAAAGAACACCAGCCCCTGCGCCTCAAACCGATAAGCCAGCGCCAACCGCGCCGCATCCGAAACGTCCTGTTGCGCTTCAAACCGCTGAATGTCTTGCACGGCAACCTCCGCCTCGCGCGACAGCTGCTCCACGCTCCAGCCCAGCATCGCTCGGGCCTGGACGCAATGCGTCGGGGTGAACTGGAAAAGGGCAATGCGTTCTAGGATGTGGTTCATCGCAAGAGAGGCCATGGTGTGCTCCGGGCTCAAGAGTGCTGATTGAAAATGCACTGTGTTTTTGTACAGTTGTTTTCGGCCGGGATCAAACGCATTTTTTGATTTGCCCTAGTTCGCCGCCTCCAACCAGACGGACGGTGCCTGCCCGAGAATGCGCCGGAACATCGTCGAGAACGCCGCCGGGCTCTCATAACCGAAGTCCAGGGCGATCCGCGTCACTGCGTCCCCGGCCCCCAGACGTGCCAGTGCCAGCACGACGCACGCCTGCTGTCGCCATTGACTGAAGCTCAACCCGGTCTGCTGCCGAAACAGTCTGTTGAAGGTGCGCAAGCTTATGTGCAACTGCTCGGCCCAGTATTGCGGCGATTGATGGGCGTTCGGTTGATGCAGAAAGTTCTGACACAAAGCCAGGAGCTTTCCGTCAGTTGGCAGCGGAATGTGCAAGGGCAGGGGCGCACTGCGCGCCAGTTCATGCAGCAATAGGTCAACCAGAGCGCCGTCGCGACCGTCGAGTTCATACACCAACGGCACTTCCACCGCTTCCATCAACAAGTGCCGCATCAACGGCGAAACGCTGATCACTTGGCAACGCTGCCCCAAGTCGACCACCCCCGGCTCGATGTACAAGCTGCGCGTGCTCACCCCCAGCATCAACACCTCATGCGCCACCCCCGGCGGAATCCACACCGCCCGCTGCGGCGGCACCACCCAGTTGCCGTCAAGGGTGCGGACCTGCATCACCCCGGTCGCGCCGTACAACAGTTGTGCCCGCCGGTGCGTATGAAACGGCAACAGGTGGCCGTGGGAATAATCCGTACCGATCGCCACCACCGGGCGCGGCGTGTCATCCAGCAGATTGATCGAAACATTGCGCATCAAGCGTTTCCCGGTGGTTGGCGTAAACGCAAACATTATTGGCTGATTTGCTGAAGCAGGCCAAGCCGCGTCGTTCTATCGTCGACCACTCTCCACCACCGGAAGACGCGCCATGTTCTACCTCCTGCTGACCCTCTTCGGCTGCCTGACCGGCATCACTGCCGTGCTCTTCGGCTTCGGCGGCGGCTTCGTCGTGGTACCGCTGCTGTATCGCATGCTCACCGCGAGCCACGGCGCCGACGACCCGATCAGCCAGTCGGCAATGCACATCGCCGTCGCCACCTCGACCTGCGTGATGATCGTCAACGCCCTGATCGCCACCGACAAACACCGCCGCGCCGGCAATCTCATTCGTCATTACCTGTGGCCGTTGGGAGGGTTCATCGGGTTGGGTGCAATCGTGGGGGCAATGGCGGCTGTGTGGGTCAGCGGCGAAGTGATTCGCTACGCATTCATCGGCTACCTCGGCGTGACCATCGTCGACTGCCTGCTCAGACGAGGATTTCTCACTCAGAACCTAGACGTCATTCCACGCCGACTTGGCGCTACGGAAACTTCCGCAGGTGGTGTAGGCATCGGCGCCATCGCGACGTTTCTTGGTGTAGGAGGCAGCGTCATGACCGTGCCGTTGTTGCGCCGTTGCGGTCTGAGCATGTCGCAAGCGACGTCCATGGCCAATCCGCTAAGCGTGCCGGTGGCAGTTGCGGGGACGCTGACGTACATGGCGCTTGCCGGGTTCAGTCAGGCAGAGTTGGGCGCGTGGTTTGTCGGGTATGTGGATTTGCTGGCGTTTGCGGTGCTGACGGTTGGCTCGCTCATCGGGATTCGATTGGCCGCGCCATGGATTGGGCGGATACCGGATCGGGTGCATGCGCGTGTGTACATCGGGCTGTTGCTGATGGTGATGATCAGCATGTGTTTGAGTTGAAGGCGACAGCGCTCGATTCCCCCGCGTAACCTCGACATAATCCGCAACGTTTTCTCGTGGGCAAAAGCCCAGTCACTCAAGGATGAAAGATGTATCGCGGACTGTTGCGAATCTCCGGCATGTTGATGCTCATCGGTTTAGTGCTCTCAACCCGGATATGGGCCGACGACAACAAGCATGTGTATACCGGCACCCTGGGCAAAGCCGCGATCGTTGTGGAAATCGACACTCGCTACAGCGAGGGTCGTTACTTCTACAAAAAATACCGAAAAGACTTGGCGCTGGACATCAGCAAAGAAGACGATGCGCTGGTGATGGCCGAAGGCGCGGCGATGGATGGCCATTCGCGCCCGACTCTGCGCTTGCAGCCAAAACTCGACGGCTGGAGCGGCGAATGGAGCAGCCCGGACGGGAAGATCCTGAAGGTCGAATTGCAGCCCGCCAAGCTCCCCGATGTTCCCGCCGGTGCCTTGCCGTATTTCACCGAACTGCATGACAAGAACCCGTACGAGTACCTACGGTTGCAGGGTCTGCAACTTGTAAAAGGCAAAACCGAAACATTAATGGGCTACACGGTGCAATGGTGGAGCGAGGCGAAGTCGGGGGCTTCGCTGTTTGAAGTGGTATCGGGTTATTCGCCGCAAGCGCGGGAGCGCATCAATCAATATTTGATGGCACGCTTGTGGGGCGAGGTGGACGCACACTTCAGCTGTGCGGGGAGTTACTCGCAATCCAGTCAGCCGCTATGGTTGTCGTCTTCGGTGATGAGTGCGCGCATTGCTACCGAATATTATTGTGGCGGTGCCTATCCGGATCAAAACAATGAATCGCTCAACTTTGATACGCAAACAGGGAAGTTGCTGACCCTTGAGGATGTTCTGTGGGTGGGGCAGGGCAGGCCCTTTCATTATCTGGAGGGATTGGAAGGCGCCTCTACTGTGTCCTCCGCTGACTATTACAACTACCGCTCCAAAGAATTCGCACCCTGGCTCGTCGCGCAGCTCTTAAAGCTTTATTCCAGGGAAATGACCGTCGTCGCGGAAGGCGAAAACGAATGCGGGTACGACGAGCAAGAACCCTGGGCATTCCCATCCTGGTACTTCAGCGAAAACGGCATCACCTTCACGCCGTCGTATCCACATGTCGCCGCCGTGTGCGGATACGTCGAGTGGGGCGTGCTGCCTTATGACCTGATCAAACAGCATCCCGGCGGCGTTCCATTGCAATTGCCTTGATTCGCGCGTCGAAGGGGGTTGGAATCAGTCAGCGTGTTCGCAAGAATATGTTTCTTTTCTGTAGAAATCACATGGGGCCTACATGCTGATCTTTAACTGCACCGAAGCCGCCAGCAAGTTCTTCAGCCGTGTCCACAAGGGCAAAAAGATCACGCCGGTGGACACTAATCCGCCGTCCTCAATCATTGAAGATGATGAGTCGAACGGCGCTGATGAGCAGTGGCTGGTGCACGCGATAACGGTACAACGCAAGCATGTGTTGCTGGTCATTCACGTCCAGACCCGCTATTGCCTGATTTTCGCTGATGCGAAAAAGGCTGACACAGAAGACTTTGTTGATCGATTTGTGGATCGTTGGGTCAAGGGGATAGTGATCAATGCCCATCATCATGACCTCGGGCAGTGGCTTAACCCGGAGTTGATGTTGGCGCGGCTGAAACAGACTTGTGAGCATCAACGGTTCTATCGGCGTAGTCATCGCAGCGCGCAAAAACACATTGATGAGATTGCATGGATTTTCCAAGACAAGGTCGCTCATACGGGATCTTTGCCACCGGATGAAATCACAGCGATGGTATTTGACGAGCAAATGAATGACACGCCGAGGAACAGCAAGGGCGCCAAGTCTTACTATTTTCCGAATGAGGAAATGGCGCTTCACTGGCTGCGTCATTACTGCTTTCTTGATGACGTCCAGCTTCATGCTGCCAAGGAGCGTCGCCAACAAATGGTTCGGGAAATTGCGGCCCTCGAGCGCAAAGCCTGGCTTGAAAAGTACGAGCAAGAAAACTCGAATAGTTAAGCTGCCCCCGCCATAATCCGCAGCGTATTTTTCAGCGCTGGCGCCTGTGTGCCGACGCGACCACCGACTCCTTCAAGGATTGATTCATGCTCAAGGGACTGATGCGCCTGGCGCCATATGCCGCGGCGCTGTTCACACTGATTTCCACCGCCCATGCCGAAGATGGCCGGCGCGTATTTACCGGCACATTGGGCAAGACGGCGATTGTTGTTGAACTCAACACCACACAGCAGGACGAAGTCACCGGCCGCTATTTCTACGAGAAATATCACCGTGACCTAGCCCTCAGCGGCTCGCTACAAGACAGCACGTTGAACCTCGTCGAAGGCAATAACCGCTACGGTGACGACAAGCCGCTGCCAACCTTGAAGCTGGAAGAAACCGGCAGCGGCTGGCAGGGCGAATGGCAAAGTCCGCAGGGCAAAAAGCTGCCGGTGAAACTCACCGAGGCCAGACTTCCCGCGCCCACCTCAGCAACTTTACCTTTCATTGCCGCACTGCCATACGGCGAGCCTTACGAGTATTTGCGCCTGCAGGGGCTGAAGCTCAAACCGGCGAAGAAAGAAAACTTCATGGGCTATGACCTGCAATGGTGGACGGAGCCTGAGACAAAGATTTCGCTGTTCAGCGTGGAGTCCGGATTGTCGAAAGATGATCAGCAACGGGTTAACCAGCAGTTGCTCGGGCGTCTCTGGAATGAAGTCATCAGCTATCACGGCTGCCAATTACAGGGTGGGGAGAACGTCGAGTTCATGCAGCAGGCAGAACCGAAAATGATCTCGCCAGCCGTGGTCAGCCTGAACATATCCACCAGTTACTACTGCGGCGGCGCGCATCCGGATTTCGGCGACTCCCCGCTCAACATTGATGTAAAAACCGGCCATCCGCTGTCCCTTGAAGATGTGCTGTGGGTCGGTGAGGGAAAACCACTGCTACATGCCGAGCGCGACAGCCTGGGCGACAAACCGCTGAGCGAGGCCGAAAGTGATGCGCGTTATCGGTATGTCAGCAAAGAGTTGGTGCCTTGGGTCATCAAGCAATTCACCGCCCTGTACCCCACGGAAATGAAGAAACCGGCGCAAGATGACGACTGTGATTTCACGGATGAAAGCATCTGGGGAACTTCACCGTGGTACTTCACTGATAAGGGCCTGTACCTGGGCGCCTACTTCGCTCGCGTACAACGCTCTTGCGACAGGCCAGACTGGTCGATCCTGCCGTACTCCGTCGTAAAACAACACCCGGGCGCGGTCGTACTGCAATTGCCCCAGGGCTAGCCGTCACTCCAGACCCGGCGCCTCCCGCACAATAAAGTGATCCAGGTTCTCGATGTTGGCACTGAACACCCCGAACGTCTGTTCGGGGTTCTTCTTGCTCGGTACCTGCTTCAACTCCGGCGTCACGCCATAGAAGAAACAGAACAACTCCTTGTCACTGTCGATCGCGTGCTTGATCTCTTCCAGAAACGCCTTGCGCTTGCGGTAGTTGTCGATCAACTTCTTGCTCAAGTACACGTTCACCGAATATGGCTTCTTCTTCGCCTCATCCGCCTGCTTGAACCAGACCTTCTGCTCGAAATCAATGCGAAAACTCTGGGTGTAATCCTTGAACTCCTTGATCTTGCCCCAGTAAATCAGCCCCTTGTTGTCCGTCAGATACTCGATCTTCTTGAAGAACGAGCCATAAGGCGCCGTATGCTCGCCGATCTTCAACGGCATACGCTTGAGCAACTCCTTGTCGGCGAAGTTCGAGACAAAACACTCCACCGGATGGGCGAAGACACTGGTCTTGTCGGGCGCCGTCTCACGCCCCGGCGACTCCTTGGAACTCACCTGCGCCACCCGCACCGGATCATCCCGCAGCACATCCGCCGCCCCCGCAGGCGCAGCAGGCTTGCGCACATACTCACGCCGCGTCAGCAACAACTCCGATGGGAAGTGTTCCTCTTTCCCCTCATCAACCTCGCCATCCGCCGTCTCAACACCTGATGCCGACGCCTTCAAACTCACATACGGACAACCCGCCACATGCTGCGTAGTCGGTAGATTCTTGAAGTGCGGCGTGCGCACGTAACTCACATTCTTGGCGTTGAACGTGCCCAACTCGTTGGAGGCCTCAAACGCCGAACGACAGGCATCGTTGGGGCACTGGAAGTGTTCCTTCGCAGAGTCAAACGCCACCGTCTCATCGAAGTTGAGATCGCGAACGTCATAGATCGACAACTTGTCGTCGAGGCTGAGGCAGTAGGCGAGATCGAATTTCATGGCAGGGCTCGGATCCTTGAGTGGGGAAGGGTATTAATAGCGGGAGGCGCGGCTGGTTGCACTGATTGTTTTCAGGATGATGCGGGATTTGTGGGAGCCAGGCTGCTGGCGATTGGTGGCATCAACTCAATTTAGAATCCAGACACCCACCCAGCAGCAACACATTGAATTGTGGTGAGGGGATTTATCCCCGATGGGCAGCGAAGCTGCCCCAAACCCGGCAAACGCGAATTTTTAGCGTTGTAGGTTACTTGTTTGGCGACTGCATTTACCGGAGTCAGAACCATCGGTTACACATTGCAGCTGAGCTGAAATTTATAAGCAGGGTTATAAATTTCCATCCCCAATAGTTTTTCCAAGGCTCCAAGCTGTCCGTGCGAGAGATCGTATCCCTCCCATCCTTCCTGCTCCGCCGTCCAACCCATGATGGTTTTTATCGTCTGGTCTGATCCGCTTGGGAGTTCTATTTCAAATGCCAGGAAACCGCTTCCTCTATCAAATGCCTCGATTAGATAGATCATAGATCTACTGTTTTCGTGCCTTCGCTGAGCGGCCCTGAACTTTTAATTTCCATAGCTGGCGAGTTGGTAATCGTATTGAGGATCGTAGAAATATTTTCCGGTTAACGTTTCCAATTGTGCTAGCTGCTGAAAATCAAGATCGTAACCGTAGAGTTCGTCTTCTGCGTCATTCCATTTCATGATGACTCGCAGCTGCTCGATATTCTCTGCCGAGATAGGTACTTCGAAAATCAGAGCTTCGGTGGATCGATCAAACGCATAAATTACGTGAGTCATGGTTCTATCCTTCTCTTTGGATCGGCCGGTTTGTTCTGCTCACCAGTGTCAGCATCGAATTCGCCCAGATGCCGACCGCGTTTGTCGTACATCTCTACAGCTCCATGTTGATAATCCCATTCCAGAATCAGCCCATCCTTGGTTTTCCAACGCATACGAGTACCTCGTCCTTTGACCCTGGTCTTCTGTTTTGCTGGTGTTGCGTCGGGAAACGCACTTAATCCTTTGGGTGCCGGATGATATTTGTGATCAGAAAGACTCACCACAATATAAACCGGCCTTACCCCCGAACTCTCCGGAAACACCAGAATGAAATCCTTGTACTCCGGCGGGTAAACCGGATTCACAAGGATGTCGTTCGCCGCTTTCGTTGGTGGGTAAACCCAGATATGCGGTGCCTGCGGAGCGGCTTCCAGAGCAGGAATGCCGAGGATGTCGGAGCCGTCTACGGCGGGTGTCCAGATCAGCTCGACGCCGTCACCCAGATCGGCGACGTACTGGCTGTCGCGGGTTTCCAGCTTCACGACATCGACCATCTCCCAGTCGCGATTCTTGCCGGTGTAGAAGGCATAACCTTTGAGCGCGCCGTTGGTTTGTTGCTCGATGCGCAGGCGAACACGGGTGCGGGCCTGTTTGAGGGCGCGCAATTGTTCCTCGGTGTAGAGAGCGCTGTCACCCAGGCTGGGCGTCCAGAGCAAAGCGACCATGCCGGTCATGAGTGCGACACCGGTAGCGGCGATGGCTGCTCCGAGACCTACCGTTGGCGTGGCGAGTGTCGGGCTGCGAAGAGCAAGGCGCCCAAGGCCGAGTGATACGGTATTGCCGCTGATGGTTTGCAGATTTTGCAGCCCGGCATCATCGGCCCCACGGGTACCGAGCAAGGCGAATTCGCCGTAATCCCTCAGGCTGTCGGTCGGCACCATCCCGGAGGGATTCGAGTAATCAATGATCGCGTCCGGCAGCTTGCAAGACTTCGCGAACACGCATCCGGCCCGGACCGCGTCGTCTTTTTTGACAGCGACCTGCCGGCTGCGCTCAAACGCATCCTGCCGGGCCAGCATGGCCTCGTAAGCGTTCTGCCTGGCTTCGCGCTCGGCCAGTTCGGTCGCGTTCATGAACCGGTAGGTGACGTGATGCCCGTCGCCCGAAGGTGGGTTCCTGACCCGGGGAATATCCTTTTTGCCAACCACTGATCATCCTTTCGTTCATTTATCGGTCGCACCGGAAAGAAGCGGGGCGACGTTAACGAAGGTGATGAGTTGAGGCTGTAGGACTAGTCTTGGATTAGGTTGGGAATTGTCGCTGTTTGATTTGGGTGTCAGTGCAGAGTCTTTGTAATGGCACGCCCACTTTGCAGCAACAAATCCTTTGTGGTGAGGGAGGTAATCCCCGATGGGCGGGGGAGCTGCCCCAAATATTCAGATCCACAAAAAATCCGCTGCTTGAACCACAAACAGCGGATCTTTAAACCATCAGCAACCACGCAACAATCGCGAAGCCTTACGCCACCAAGTTTCCTGCCGATTGAACGGATCATCCGCCAGCAAACAAGGCATGTCCCGCAACCGAATCCACGGCTCATCCTGCCAGTGCAACGTACTCAGCGACATTTGCGGCCAGCTCAGAACACTCAACGTCGGACGCTCAACCGAGCGCGCCGGACGAGCATCACGCAGGGCGGGCACAACCTGATGAGTCAGCCACTCGCGAAGCTGCCGATGCTCAGGACAGTAGTGATAAATCAGCAGCGCATACACGCCGGACTCACTCACCATCATGTGTTCCTCAGCTTCGCCATAGGTTTCCACGAACATCATCTGACGCTGATCAGCGTCGAGTTTGCGCAACTGGCGCTCATCAAGATGTTTGCCCATCAACCGGCCCAGCTCATGGACGCAGAACCACGCCTGGTTCTCAACCAGCAGGGCGTGCAGATGGGTTTTGTTGCGGGTGAAACGAGTAGGGAAAAGTGGTTCAGACATGGCACGCCTCCTGACCTGGAAGCACGGGATTCGAACGGCGGGTACAGCGAATCACCTTCATCATGAAGGTTGGACCAGTTTCGACCAACCAAGGCGTGTAGGTAAAAGGGATCAGCAGGCCGCTTTGAAGAAAGTATCAATCAGCGAATTCGTTGCGTTTCACTTGGCGCGAATACCGAAAATATCAAGTTCTATTCTTAGGCTCGACAGTTTTAATAAACATGTGTGTCGCAGTTTCGAACGTACTTAAGACTAAGTCGTTTAGCTCTTCGGGAGTTAGATATCCAAGATCAATAATCTGATTCTTTACTCGAAGAATTTTAGTGGCAGAACGCATTACACCTTCCATTGGGCCTCGACCGATCTTACCTGCAGTGCTTAGCCAGCCCTCGGCGATCGCGATGGCTAAAGGAGGATTTCCGCCTATTGATGCACGCTCGAAAATCTGAACCATTGCATCCTCTGTTAGTTGTTTGATTAACTCCCAGCGATGCTCATGACACTCGCCTCTGTCTAGAATCGTACCTCGCACCCAAAGCCGCTGAAACGAGTTGCGGACACCTCCTGCAAACCGTGCAGTTCGATCGCGGTTCTTATCCGTGAAACGCCATGCGACTATATCTGGGGCCAAAACCGTCGTAATGAACGCCCATACGTCATCACGCAATGCTTCACCTGTTTGTAAGTCCTTTAACTGGCCAAGATAAAGAGCTGCGTCTTGGTCGAACTGTGCTCGAGCCGCTTGGTTGTTGGAAGTGGGGAAACCCGCTCTCTGAGCAATTCTCCTAAGCTCGGCTGCTATTTCAATAGCCACTGTATCAGCTCTTGTCCCACCACTAGGGGCACTAGTTTTCAAAGCTGAGTACTCTTTCAGCTGATCGATACTGTCTTTGGGGGACGGGGTCTCACTCTTAAGTTTCTCAAGAATTGTGGCGACACCGTGAGCTTTCAAGCGGGGCAAAAGTGGTACACGCATCAATTACCTTCTCTGAAGTCTGCTGTCGCGAGTATTAAGGCCTTAAATTTTCCAGGTGCGAAGTTACGCATTTGTCGGATTTTCTCGAGATTTTGTCCAGGAAATGACATCTCCATCCATGCTCTCGCTTGATAACCTATCGAACCTTCCTCATACCGATCAAGTTCGGCTTCATTCTCAGCGTCTAGGGCTGTTTCAATAAGCTGTGTCATCACATCAGCCACCATTGTTTGGAGCGTAAGCGCATCACCTTCGACGAATCTTGTGCACACGCATTCGATATCAGAGTTGACATACAGTCTCACGTTGCCACTGAAGTCTGCGTCCAAGGTTGTCGGGCTCCAGTCTACAAGCCAAGGAGCGTATTGCTCCGGCCTGGCCTTAAAACTCTCGGAAAAGCTGGCAAGCTCAATAGGGAACCTAGAGTCGCCACCGTCTTCAATAAGAATATTTTTATGATACTGCCAGAGGCGTGCGCCGCGCAGCTTCGGAGATAATGGGCTACCGGAGTCAACTGGGGCTTCAAGAACGATCCTGAGGCTGAGCTGAAGCTGCCCTGAGAGGGTGCATCCCGGAATAATTGCCTCGAGCGTAGCCGCTTGTTCCTCGATATCTATTATCGCGGTCGCCAAGCGATCTACTCGCCTAGGTAAGCTACCGGTACCAGTGCCTGCTGAAAGCACTACCGCCAAGTTTAGATCGGCAGCATCTATTTCCAATAAATTCGCTGCTTCATTGAAATCTAGATCGATATGAACATTGACTTGAATGTCTTGTTCATAGTCCCAGTTTTCCAAGATATCGGATGCCGGGGATAAAGGCTCACCCGGAGGCCCGATCATCCATCCGCTGAAGTTGACCAGCTCATCGGGAAGGGTGAGGAACGGAAGGGCTATTCGGCTCATTCTCTACCCTCATCCATAAAGCGAAGTCGGACACCTACGGCTGCTTCTGGCGGGCTCAGAACCGAGATGCTGATTGTGCCGCTCTCAGCACCTACCTTTATGATTGGCCCAAGAGTGAAATCCCCGATGACATTAAACGACATCCCAATCACTTGGGTTTCAAATCCAGTTGGTAAATCTTCGCCATCAGCGACGGCACCGTCCGCTACCAGATGAGACTCAGCAGATACTTCAAGCATGGGATTTGCCCCATCGTTCTGCAGGTCTGCTTCAAAAACGGCGCAACGTCGATTCTGATCGTCGATTTCGAGACGTATAAACCGCGCTGGTGAAATTGCGAGTTCCTGCTTTACGTGCGGTGGGCGGGGGCTAGGCCTAGGTCTGCCCGGACCTTTTCCCGAAACTGAATCAAGTAAACGTCCCAGACGGCTCGCAGTTCCAGCAAGCGAAGGACCACGCTCCTTGGTACCGCTTGCGACTGACATGATTGGAGTTGCGAAATTGATGGCGGTTTGCTCGATCCGCTTCAGAGCGCCCCGGACGAATGTCTTCGCATTGCGATCAGGAAGATTGTCAGGAATCCAATCGTCATGAGCCGGTGGCTCGGACATTGCAAATGCAGATTCCACTTCATCCTCATCCGAACATATAAATACTCCAGCCCACTCAAAGCGTGAATCAGCAAACGGGGTACCCTTTATATATTTCACAACCAGCTGTACTGGTCGCATCAAGGCGATATGGCAAGCCTGTTCAGGTATGCCGGAGTTGTAATCCAGCGCCGAACCCAAGCGATCCGCGCGAAGCCCCTTCTTGATGATCAGCTTGCCCAAATCTTTTTTAGGACGCTCACTTCTAACAATCTGCACATCAGCATCATTATCTCTATAAGCTTTCATGGCCGACGCAAATAGATCAAATGGAGGGAAGTAGTCCGGTACTGGTAACGGTACTTTGTGCTCCTCGATTTCTATTCGAATGGTGAGCTTTTTGTCTTCCGGAGTTGACAGTGTGAGCCTTGGCCAGAAGTTCCATAGAATTGTTTCTTGGATGTAATGGTTGATCGACCTGACGCCTTCTCCCTCTTCAATATAAGGGTCAAGAATGAGGATTGAAGTGCCCGTATTGTTTAGATTTCGTTCAGGCATCCCCAGAGACGCAGCCATTTCGGCAGCGAGGGGGCCAGTCAACGGATCGATACCACCGTCGCCATCGCTGATGCCCCACCAGTGTCTCCCCGTAAATCTCCTGCGCTTGTTATCGGCTGTATCTGAATCGTACGCCGAACCCAAGTGGCACCCCATGAATCTCCGTACAGGTTTACCTTCGCAAGATGTTTGGCTATCTACGAAAATCGTCGAGCACGCACTCATTGCATACAGAGATGTTTTGCCGTAGCCATAGGTACCTCCTCCGTGATATGTATCACGAGCAACTCCAACGTTGCGCAAAAAGTTCACGAAATTGAGTGCTTCTCGTCCATCTGAAGCGACGTCTCCCGACGTTGGTCCGCTGAGTCCGGTTGAATGGAAGTCACATATTTCTAGAACTTTGAGGTCGACCGCCCCAATTGAAGCTGCTATCTCATTCCGGGTGTGAACGCCTGGGGGGAGGTCTGCTAGTACAAAGTCCCTTAATGTTGCGCACTGTTGAGAGGTCAGTGTACGGAATCTAATCGTCAACGATGGACCGAATCCCGGCAAGGCAGCATCGATGCTGTTCTGAATAGATTCACGGAGCACTGTCTGCAATAGATCCTGAGCAGGGCAGCCCAGCAGCCGCCTGAAACCGTCTGCTGCTATGTTTCCCGTCTTCGAAAAGGGCTCGCTAAAAAGCTCTAGTCGGGTCATCCAGCAATCCTTTCAAATGCAATTTTGAAATCATCCGTCGGAAGTTCGAAGTCCTTCGCATGGCTCAGGTCGATTTGATACTCCAAAGCCAAGACACCTCCCGGCAAGAGGCCACCTGCGAAACTGGAACCAGTAACTCTTGGAAAGCCTTCGGAAACCCTATAGATCTTTATTCCTTCTAGGCAAAAGGAGAGACGATTCCACTCCTCTCCGTAAGGATTCAAGCATCCTAGGGCCTCTAATCCCTTTTCGAGCGTTTTTCTGTTAGCTCCGGATCTCAACAGACTGTCAAAGATCGATCCTAATGAAAGTTGACCGTTTTCGACTCGCTCCAGAAGTACATGGGCAAGGTGAAGTGTTCCTCCTACTGGCGGGTCCAGTTGATCGATACCATGAATGAATACTCGTGTTGAATCGGATCGCCCAGACGTCTTCACCTCGAGAGCATGGATACCTTGGCGAAAATCATGACGGAGTTCAAAAGGTCCGGTCCATGTTTCTGCTGCTGTCTTATTGAGACTGACTAGACGCCGCATCACTTCTAGCTCGCCTACCAACCCCTGAATTTTGCTTTCGGGAATTTCTTCACGAGACTTTTCTTTCAACAGTTCCCGAAAATCGTCTATAGACGCAATGACTGCCTTGAGCGGTGAGAATCCCTCCTTGATCCGCCGAAGAATGTCTTCCGCCAGTTCAGCAAACACCAAATCTAGACCTCGGTCCAAGCACATGATGTCGATGAACAACGTACTCTTGTTGGAAATCTTGTAGCTCGAAGTTGTTACTAGTAGCTTTGACGTTGAGATCAGTTCACAGGCGGGGGCATGTCCACCGATAGGCACCAGAAGTCGGGGCTGCCCCTGTGCTCCGATCGCGTATCGCGCCGTGCCGAAGCCCGTCGCGATACCCGAATCAATACTGGGAACCTCAATTACTCCGTCACCAGAGCCGGTCGCAGTGAGTCGTTTCCAGCGCTCGATCGCTCTTTTAGTCATCAACCGCACCATCGAGAGCTTCCGCGAGCAATTCTTCTTCCGACGCAATTTGCTCAGGTACGGGGGCGTCTAGCTCCACTGAAAAATAGTCGCCCGCTTGATCGGGTGCTCCCGGAAAAACTATACCAAGGCCGACCAGATCTCCAACTGCGTCCAAGTCCTTACGAGATGTCGACTGTGCCTTTGAACTACCGTCGATCACGTACAGTAAGAGGAGCGGGACTTGTGGACGTCCATTTTTTATATCTGCCCAGCTGCCTTTGCTATTAACTGTCTCAATATCCATTGCATCAATAAGAATGTCGCTTTTGGACATTAATGCTTTGATATCAGCATAACCTCTTTCGTTATCTTTCAACTGCGAGCGACAAGCAGTATTTACATGGCCAAGCATACCAAGAGGATTTTCAGCCGTTTTTTCTCCGGTTGGAGTGATGATGCCGACGTTCCACTCTTGTAGGCTATCAGCAGCCTGGTCAATGTAGCCCAGAAGAAGATCCTTCTTCAGATCCATGTGGTGCTCACATATGTCATAAGCCACTAAAAACTTACGAATTTCTTGGAGTTTTACATTTCGTGCAAGGTGACGCTTAGCACCGGCTTGAGTATGGAATGAGTATTTTGTGTTGACTTCGTCAACGAAGTGAACAGCGGCTTCCCAATTATTCGTTACTTTGGTAACGCTCTGGTGATCAAAGCGAATAGTCTGCACATGTCGGCCCTCGAAGCTTATATTGCTGCGATAGGCGTGTCGCATCTTGGAGGCTGCAGTAATTGCCATTCCTGGTATTGCACGAACCCGAACGGCGAACTCCTTGGGAGTGACACCATGTTTGCGGTAATTGCTTATGTCGTCGCGAATCTCTTCTTCAATACGAGCAAGTGCGCGGAAGTTTGAAGCAAGTTCAGCAGTTGTCCAGAGGCGCGGTAAATCCTCGTACCCCTTTCTATATCCGAACCAGCGGCCCATCTGAAGTAGAGTGTCATACTGCATGGAGGTGCGCAGGAAGAATGATACGGAAAGTCCTTCAAGCGTCAGCCCTCTAGCCAGCACTGTCCCCCCTACCACTACGTATGTCTTTGGTTCTTGAGTGTAATCCAGCCTTTCAAAGCTTTCACCGTTCTCAATAGCGAACTCTAATACCTCTAAGGTGCTCTTGAGGTGAGTGCGCAGATCGGCCAAGGAATTGACACCAGGGTATTCCAGCGGAACTTGTTTCGTCTCCTCAATTAATACACGTTCCAGCATGTTTTGGAGGTCACCAGAATCGCTGGTCAACTCATCAAGGTTTTCTTTGATCCAATTCTCGATGAGCTTTGCCATTCTTTCATGCTGGATGATATAAGGGGATGTGTGAACCAGCATGGTCATGTGCTGATCTTGTTGTCCGCGCGCCCTTCGAATTGCACAACTGAGAAGGAACCAAAGCACTGCCTTTTGCAGTTCCTCTGTCATCTGCGGGTAAAAGGAGTCCTTCTCACTGGTGCGGGCCGGTTGCAGCAAGTTAAGCCTTTCATCCGGCACGTGGCGAATCATGTTTCTTCCAGCTTCTTCCGGAGACTCAGGACCATCTGGGTTGGCGGGGGCGTATCCGAATACTTCCCTCGCACCAAAATAACCATCGGTACGAGGCAGCGTGGTAATGAAGTCCTCCGGATAGAGGTCGTCCAGATCGTTTGGATTCAGTGGGTACGGATCAATGAATACGTTGGCGAATGGCGTAGCCGTATAACCTACATAAGATACAGCGGGAAGTGCTCTTATGATCTTGCGGATTTCAGCATTGATCCGCGTCATATCGTAATCATTGTTAGATGAATTGACTGACGCTTGATCACACTCGTCGTCAATCAGAAGTACCTTGAGCTGTCTAAGAATTGCCAAGGGTGTCTTTGGTTTGCCCTTGTCGTCAATAATGGTCTTGCGGAATGTCTCCAGTCGTGACGTGATTTTTTTCATCACAACTAGCTGAGCTCTCCCGGGAACCGGCATCGTAAACGAGCCGTTCGCGGGATATGTGTAATCCCCGTCATTCTGCTCAGTGGTGTACAACTGCCAAAAGTGGCGGTGGCGATTTACGATGTCATTTTCTATACGTCGCTGGGTCTGAGCACGTAACTTGTTTGTCACACCGCCCAGTAACACGATCAAGTTATATCCTGCGTCCACCGCTTTTGCGATAACGGCGGTCATGTTTGCTGTTTTGCCGGACTGGACGTAACCCACGACTAAACCACGATGGCGGAAACCTTCATTATTCGGGTTTGCAAGTAGCGATACTACTTCTGAGGAACTCTCATCGATAGATGCAATCGTGTTTTCATCCCACCCCTTGCTGTTCGTGAGGTAGCCCTTCAGCGCTGGCCAATGAACATCCCTCGAGCTAGGCCCTTTATACCAAGGATCTCTTTTCTTGATGAGAGAGCTACGACGCAGAATCTCTACGTCCTCCAACGACGCGATCACTTGCTCAAGCGCGATGACAAGATTCTGATCCATCTCAGACGTAAAGGAAAAACCAATACTGGTGAGATCCTTTTTCAGGGCCTCAGCTGCCTGCTGGGGGGAATCGTGTGTGGGAAGCTTCTCGCGAATCTGACGAGCGAAGGTTTCAACCTGTGGGTTTGTCATCGAAGCAATCCTTACTTGCTATCCATAGAAATTGTCGCCTCTGGTTCGCCGAGCTAGTTTTTCCATCGGCGTCCAGACCACGTTCAATGTGTGGCATCACTTTGCCATTTTCTTGCTCGATGGCCCACCCTATTTTTGCGTAGTCAGTAGCTAAAAGCTTAGAAAAGTCAGTGTGGAAAGCGCGGGCTCTGAGAATGGTCCTTGGGCCACTAGGTTTCTGACACAGTAAAGTTGGGCCATGAGACATATTTTTGATTACAATCCAGCACGGCTTTCAGAAGCCAATTCATTTCTGATTCGGGCCTGCGGATGCCACACTCCCAAAGTTCGAAAACACGCCAATCCTGCTCGAGCAGTGCGGCCCTGTTTCTGACGTCTCGTTTCACGTTTTGGTCGAATTTCAATCGCCAGAAATCTTCGCGAGTCCGAGGAGTTGTGGCATATCTACAACCTTGATGCCTATGCCAGAAGCAACCGTGAATGAAAATGCAGAGCTTGTAACGTGGAAGCACCACGTCTGGCCGACCAGGAAGCTCGCGAGGGTGCAATCGATACCTGAAGCCATGCCGATGCAGGAGCTTCCGTACCTTCATTTCGGGAGATGTATTACTGCCGCGAATGCCGGCCATCATCCGAGACCTGACTTCTTTACTGACTATGTCCATGAATGAGCCCCAGATGAATTTGCCGTTAGGCCGAGACACCGCCATCGAATCTGATACTGAGTTTTCGAAGCCAATTCAAATTGTCGATCTCTTCGCTGGACCAGGAGGTCTTGGCGAGGGGTTTGCTTCGTCGGGAGATGGTTCCCGGTTTGAGATTCTAGTCTCCGCCGAAATGAACCCTATTGCTCGCGAAACGCTGAAGTTAAGGGCCTTTTATAGACTGCTCAAGCAAAAAAATCCTGACCGGCTGAGCGATTACTACAATTTTTGCAATGGCAAAAGTGAGAAGCCTTATAGCGATTTGAGTGAGTCTCAGTGGCTAGAGGCTGAGGAAGAAGCTAGATGCATCACTTTAGGATCGGAAGAAGGTGATGCAGAGCTTGATAGCATTCTAGACAGGCGACTCGAGGATCGACCTTGGGTGTTGATAGGTGGGCCACCATGCCAAGCCTATTCAATTGTTGGGCGGTCGCGCAACCAAGGGAAGGCTGATTACAGTGCTGAAAATGACCATCGCCATTTTTTGTACAAAGAATATCTACGAATCATCAAGGAGAGAAAGCCAGCTGTTTTCGTGATGGAAAACGTTAAGGGAATTCTATCTTCCAAGATCGCTGGTGAAAGTATATTCACGCAAATTCTGCAGGATTTGACTGATCCTAACAAGGCTTTAGGGGATTCAACTCCGGGCATCAAGTATCGTATTTGCTCTCTTGTGACGGGGCAGTCCTTTGGTCCAGGTGAGGACGTGAGCAAGGTAGATCCTAGAGGCTTCATTATCAAGTCAGAGGAATATGGAATTCCTCAGGCAAGGCATCGAGTAATCCTTTTGGGTATCGCCTTGGATGACCAAGGATGTATTGAGGAATATGAAAGTATTCCGAAGGCCATTGAACGTGTAAATACAAAACAGGTTCTCGATGACTTGCCAGAGTTGCGAAGTCGCCTGACCAAGCAAGTAGATAATGGCGAGGCTTGGTATAAAGAAGTAGCCAACCATCTCGATGGTCTCATTTCTGAGGTAGACGGCAGATTGGAGCCAAAACTTAGTTCTGAAATGAAGATAACGCGAGAAGCTCTTCTTTCTGTATCCTTAGAGGTCGGGGCTATTCGCGTGCGTCGTCGCAAGGGAGACGGAAAAACGAAAGATGAGGGCTTGGATCGATGGTATCGCGATGAAAAACTGGATTATTGGCTGAATCATGATGCGAGAGGGCATATGTCTTCTGATCTACGTCGCTACATGTTTGCCAGTATTTATGCTCGTGCTTATAAGACGTCCCCAAAAGGGCATCAACAATTCAGTCTTCCGGGTCTTGCGCCTGCTCATAAAAACTGGGAGAGCGGTAAGTTTAGCGATCGCTTCAGGGTTCAACTTGAGCAACTTCCAGCTACCACAATTACCAGTCATATTTCCAAGGATGGCCACTACTTTATACACTATGATCCAAAACAGTGTCGTAGTCTGACTGTGAGAGAGGCCGCTCGGCTTCAGACATTCCCTGATAATTATTTCTTTCAGGGTAATCGAACTCATCAGTTTCATCAGGTTGGGAATGCTGTTCCTCCATTACTGGCGAGTAAGATAGCCTCTGTTGTATATAGTATTGTATGTAAGAAAATATCAATGACGCATCAAAAATAATTGTTCACACAATAAAAAAAGCCCCGATCAGATCGGGGCTTTTTGCTTTCTCGACTTGGCGACTCAAGCAGCAATCGTCAAATCGTGCCGAGCGAGACCATTAGTCCCAGCTCAACGCACCACCAGTTTGGTATTCGATCACGCGCGTCTCAAAGAAATTCTTCTCTTTCTTCAAGTCCATAATCTCGCTCATCCAAGGGAATGGATTCGTAGTCCCCGGATACTCTTCCTTCAAACCGATCTGGCTCAAACGACGGTTAGCGATGAACTTCAGGTAGTCCTCCATCATCGCCGCGTTCATGCCCAATACCCCACGAGGCATGGTGTCACGAGCGTATTCGATCTCCAGCTGCGTACCCTGCAGAATCATCTGGGTCGCTTCTTCCTTCATTTCGGCATCCCACAGGTGTGGGTTTTCGATTTTGATCTGGTTGATCACGTCGATGCCGAAGTTCAGGTGCATGGATTCGTCGCGCAGGATGTATTGGAACTGCTCGGCGACGCCGGTCATTTTGTTGCGGCGGCCCATGGAGAGGATTTGGGTGAAGCCGCAGTAGAAGAAGATGCCTTCCAGAACGCAGTAGTAGGCGATCAGGTTGCGCAGCAGTTCTTTGTCGGTTTCGACGGTGCCGGTTTCGAACTTCGGATCGGAGATCGAACGGGTGTATTTCAGGCCCCAGGTGGCTTTTTTCGCGACCGATGGGATCTCGTGGTACATGTTGAAGATTTCGCCTTCATCCATGGCCAGCGATTCGATGCAGTACTGGTAGGCGTGGGTGTGGATCGCCTCTTCGAAAGCCTGGCGCAGGATGTACTGGCGGCATTCCGGGTTGGTGATCAGGCGGTACACGGCCAGGACCAGGTTGTTGGCAACCAGGGAGTCGGCGGTGGAGAAGAAGCCGAGGTTGCGCATCACGATGCGGCGCTCGTCGTCGGTCAGGCCTTCCGGGTTTTTCCAGAGGGCGATGTCGGCGGTCATGTTGACTTCTTGCGGCATCCAGTGGTTTGCGCAACCGTCCAGGTACTTCTGCCAGGCCCAGTCGTACTTGAAAGGTACGAGCTGGTTGAGGTCGGCGCGGCAGTTGATCATGCGCTTTTCGTCAACGGCGACACGGGCGGAGGCGCCTTCGAGTTCGGCGAGGCCTTCGGCAACGTCGAGGGAGTTCAGTGCAGCCTTGGCGCGGGCCACGGCGGCCGAGTCGTCGGCGGTCACGGCGCGGGCTTCCAGCGCTGCGGCGCCGCCGGCGTTGTCCAGGCGGTCCATGTTGGCTTCAGTAGCGTGGCCGGCGTTGGCGCCTTTCACTGCTGCTACTTCACTGTCTTCTTTGTCGAATTCGTCCCAGCTCAGCATGACGTGTCGTCTCCTGCGTGAGGGCCTGTCGCCCCGTGTGAAACCTGATGGTTGGGTGGTTCACACGGTCGTACAGACCGCGTTGGATCTTAAGGAATCGTTTTTTGCAGCAGCTAAGGCAGGCAATAAAACAGAATTTCGTACGGGTTTCCGAGAGCCTCTGACGGGCGCAGATCAGCGTTGACGCTGCTGCGGGGCTTCAGAATGGCTTTGATCCCTGTAAGGGAATATTGCTGACCCGATTAGGGCGGCATTATAGGGAAAAAAACACGGGCGTGGGGAGGGCGAAACAGCGCAGGGCATTCGATCGGCCGGGGGATTTCGATCGGAGCGAGGGTTTACAGGGCTTTCGCTGGGATTGGCCGGCGAGAAATTTTTTTCATTAATTTTTTTGCGAGGCTTCGGTTGCTCAAGAAATGAGCAGAAAACCGCTTTTTTCACTATATCTTGTGTTTTGCAACCCTTTTGAGCGACTCCAGACACAACTGAGCCCGACCGAAGCCGGGCTGGAATCGACCCTCAAATGAGGCGCTGAGTGATCCGATTCGGTGCAGTCTCAATCATCAATTGGTGCAGCCGTTACCCATGACGCTGTAACGCAGGATGTGGCGCTGGCCCTTGGAGTCGTCGTATTCCATTTTCATCGGAACAACTTCGCAGACGTTTGGAACTTCGCTCATGGACACTACGTTGGCGATGTCCAGGTGAGTCGAGTAAGTGTATTCCTCGATAGCCGGTTGTTGCTGTGCGACATCAGTCGGGACCTCGTCTGCCATGGCGGTTGCGCACAGACTGCTGAGGGCCAGAACCAATAAAGCTTTCATTTCAAATTTACCTTTTTGAGGTCGAGTGGGGTCACGCAACCTTTTTAGGGTTGCGTGTGGAACTTCATCGTTTGCAGTTATTACTTGAGAGCTGGATTAACGGCCTTCGTGGGGGCTGTAACGTTGTTAATCGGTTTGCCTTGTCGGCGATGCGGATTCTAGGGAGGCGTGGTGGGGGTAAACAGGTGGGGTTTTGATAAACACTTTTCGCGGTTTTGGTAACAATCGCTGGTTAGGGTGGGGAAGAGGGCTTTTTGGTGATGCAATTTGCTTGGGATACCGAGTGCCTGAATCGCTTGCAGGCAAGCTCCCACAGGGGGTTTGGGGTGTATGAGGGACGGGCGCAGGGCTCGCGTAAGGGGTAACTGGATGTTTTGTAGGGGCTTGTTACTACCATCGTCGAATGGTTCTATGGGGCCGGCCCGGCTACAACGGGGTCATACAAAAACAACTATTCCACCGAGGTAAGAAAGATGAGTGCGGCTTCTCTGTATCCCGTTCGTCCCGAGGTTCTGGCCAATACGCTGACTGACGAGGCGACCTACAAAGCCATGTACCAGCAGTCGGTCGTCAACCCTGACGGCTTCTGGCGCGAGCAAGCCAAGCGCCTCGACTGGATCAAGCCTTTCACCACGGTGAAGCAGACTTCCTTCGACGATCACCATGTCGACATCAAATGGTTCGCCGATGGCACCCTGAACGTTTCCTACAACTGCCTCGACCGTCATCTGGCCGAGCGCGGCGATCAAGTTGCGATCATCTGGGAAGGCGACGACCCGGCTGACAGCCGCAACATCACTTACCGCGAACTGCACGAACAAGTCTGCAAACTGGCCAACGCCCTGCGTGGTCAGGACGTACACCGCGGCGACGTGGTGACTATCTATATGCCGATGATCCCCGAAGCCGTGGTCGCCATGCTGGCCTGCACCCGGATCGGCGCGATTCACTCGGTGGTGTTCGGCGGTTTCTCGCCGGAAGCCCTGGCGGGGCGGATCATCGACTGCAAATCGAAAGTGGTGATCACCGCTGACGAAGGCGTGCGCGCCGGCAAGAAGATCCCGCTGAAGGCCAACGTCGACGACGCTCTGACCAACCCGGAAACCAGCAGCATCCAGAAAGTCATCGTCTGCAAGCGCACTGGCGGCGACATCAAGTGGAACCAGCATCGCGACATCTGGTACGAAGACCTGATGAAAGTGGCGGGCACCGTTTGCGCGCCGAAAGAGATGGGCGCTGAAGAAGCGCTGTTCATCCTCTATACCTCCGGCTCGACCGGCAAGCCGAAGGGCGTGCAGCACACCACCGGCGGTTATCTGCTGTATGCGGCGATGACCCACGAGCGCGTGTTCGACTACCGTCCGGGCGAAATCTACTGGTGCACCGCCGACGTCGGCTGGGTCACCGGCCACAGCTACATCGTCTACGGCCCGCTGGCCAATGGCGCGACCACTGTGCTGTTCGAAGGTGTGCCGAACTATCCGGACATCACCCGGGTGGCGAAGATCGTCGACAAGCACAAGGTCAACATTCTCTACACCGCACCGACCGCAATCCGCGCGATGATGGCCTCGGGTCAGGCCGCTGTTGAGGGCGCCGATGGCAGCAGCCTGCGTCTGCTCGGTTCGGTGGGCGAGCCGATCAACCCGGAAGCCTGGGACTGGTACTACAAGAATGTCGGCAAGTCGCGTTGCCCGATCGTCGATACCTGGTGGCAGACCGAGACCGGCGGCAACATGATGAGCCCGCTGCCGGGTGCTCACGCGCTCAAGCCCGGTTCGGCCGCGCGTCCGTTCTTTGGTGTGGTGCCTGCGCTGGTCGACAACCTCGGCAACATCATCGAGGGCGAGGCCGAGGGCAATCTGGTGATTCTCGATTCGTGGCCAGGTCAGGCGCGCACGTTGTATGGCGACCACGACCGTTTCGTCGACACCTACTTCAAGACCTTCCGCGGCATGTACTTCACCGGTGACGGTGCGCGGCGTGACGCTGATGGTTATTACTGGATCACCGGACGTGTCGACGACGTGCTCAACGTTTCCGGTCACCGTATGGGGACCGCCGAGATCGAAAGCGCCATGGTCGCCCACCCGAAAGTCGCCGAAGCGGCGGTGGTCGGTGTGCCGCACGACATCAAGGGCCAGGGCATTTATGTCTACGTCACCCTGAAGAATGGCGAAGAGCCGAGTGAGCAACTGCGCCTGGAGCTGAAGAACTGGGTGCGTAAAGAGATCGGCCCGATTGCTTCGCCGGACGTGATCCAGTGGGCGCCGGGGCTGCCGAAGACCCGTTCGGGCAAGATCATGCGCCGGATTCTGCGCAAGATTGCTACGGCGGAATACGACGGGCTGGGCGATATCTCGACCCTGGCGGATCCGGGTGTGGTGCAGCATTTGATTGATACGCACAAGACCATGAATGTCGCTTAAGCAATGATTCACAGAAGCCCTGTCCGGTTTTGCCGGGCGGGGCTTTTTTGTGTCTGGAGGTTTTGTGGTGGTTGGGCGGGCCTCATCGCTGGCAAGCCAGCTCCCACAGGTTTTGTGTTGTTTTGGCAGTTTTGATCGTTCCCACGCTCTGCGTGGGAATGCAGCAAGGGACGCTCTGCGTCCCAGAAGCCGATGCAGAGCGTCGAGGGAGGCATTCCCACGCGGAGCGTGGGAACGATCGCGGTCAATAATTATCGATCTACCCCGTAAGACCTTTCCCGCTGTTACCCGCCGTTTTCCACGTAACCAAATGTGTAACCGACCGCCCCGCGACGGGGCAAAGGGAAACGCATCGCCCCGTTTTAGAGCCTCGAAACCCCCGGTGAAAAATAAGACACAACGCTGCGCTTGCCGGATTAGAAGGGTTTGCGAATAATAGGCCCGCAATTTGCAGCATAGATCGGTTCACTGTCTTTCGCTCTTGCATGATTTTGCAAGGCTGTCAATGCGCTCAAGCGGGTTTCTCTGTGCATCTGTAATTAGTTGTCGCATTGAAGAAATATCGGCTTCGGGCCTGTCGTTAGAATGCCGATCACTCGCTCATCGTGGCTGACGTTGAAATCCCTGGTGGTTTCAATGGGAAATTTCCCACCGATGCTGCGCCGCTTTTCCGATTCACCCATTCGCATATTGGGCTGTCGCTCACTCTGCCGTTTTTGCCCTTTACCGATGGAGTCCCAAGATGAAGAAACTTGTGCTGCTTGGCGCCCTGGCACTGTCCGTGCTGTCGCTGAATTCCTTCGCTGATGAAAAACCTCTGAAGATCGGTATCGAAGCGGCTTACCCTCCGTTCGCCTCCAAAGCGCCGGACGGTAGCATCGTCGGTTTCGACTACGACATCGGCAACGCCCTGTGCGAGCAGATGCAGGTCAAGTGCGTGTGGGTCGAGCAAGAGTTCGACGGTCTGATCCCGGCACTCAAAGTGCGCAAGATCGACGCGATCCTGTCGTCGATGTCGATCACTGAAGACCGCAAGAAGTCTGTGGACTTCACCAACAAGTACTACAACACCCCGGCGCGTCTGGTCATGAAGGCTGGCACTCAAGTCAGCGAAAACCTGAGTGAGCTGAAGGGCAAGAACATCGGCGTGCAACGTGGTTCGATCCACGAGCGTTTCGCCCGCGAAGTCCTGGCCCCGCTGGGTGCCGAGATCAAGCCATACGGCTCGCAGAACGAAATCTACCTCGACGTGGCCGCCGGTCGCCTCGACGGTACCGTGGCTGACGCCACCCTGCTGCAGGACGGCTTCCTGAACACTGACTCCGGCAAAGGCTTCGCCTTCGTCGGTCCACAGTTCACCGACGTCAAATACTTCGGCGACGGCGTAGGCATCGCTGTGCGCAAAGGCGACGCGCTGAAAGACAAGATCAACGCCGCCATCGCGGCCATCCGCGAAAACGGCAAATACAAAGCTATCCAGGACAAATACTTCGCCTTCGATATCTACGGCAAGTAACACGTCTCTGCGACAAGTCAGAAATGGCGCAAGCAACAGGATCTCTGCGGTTTGCGCCATTTTTTCATCCCAACTTTCGAGGACCTGAATCATGTTGAAAGGCTACGGGGCTGTCATCCTCGATGGCGCATGGCTGACGCTTCAGCTCGCCTTGTCGTCCATGGCCCTGGCCATCGTTCTCGGGCTGATCGGGGTCGCGTTGCGCCTGTCGCCGATTCGTTGGCTGGCGTGGCTGGGCGATCTGTATTCCACGGTGATCCGCGGGATTCCCGACCTGGTGCTGATCCTGCTGATCTTCTACGGCGGTCAGGACTTGCTCAACCGCGTCGCCCCGATGCTCGGCTATGACGACTACATCGACCTGAACCCGCTGGCCGCCGGTATCGGCACCCTCGGTTTCATCTTCGGTGCGTACCTGTCGGAAACCTTCCGTGGCGCCTTCATGGCGATCCCTAAAGGCCAGGCCGAAGCCGGCATGGCGTACGGCATGAGCAGTTTTCAGGTGTTTTTCCGGGTGATGGTGCCGCAGATGATTCGCCTGGCGATTCCCGGCTTCACCAACAACTGGCTGGTGCTGACCAAGGCGACCGCGCTGATTTCGGTGGTCGGTCTGCAAGACATGATGTTCAAGGCCAAGCAGGCGGCAGATGCCACCCGCGAGCCTTTCACCTTCTTCCTCGCAGTGGCGGCGATGTACCTGGTGATCACCAGTGTCTCGTTGCTGGCGCTGCGTCACCTCGAGAAGCGCTACTCGGTAGGCGTAAGGGCGGCTGATCTATGATCTTCGACTACAACGTCATTTGGGAGGCCATGCCGCTGTACCTCGGCGGGCTGCTGACCACCCTCAAACTGCTCGCGCTGTCGCTGTTGTTCGGTCTGCTGGCGGCGCTGCCGCTGGGTCTGATGCGCGTTTCCAAGAACACCGTGGTCAACGGTATCGCGTGGCTCTACACCTACGTGATTCGCGGCACGCCGATGCTGGTGCAGCTGTTTTTGATCTACTACGGTCTGGCCCAGTTCGAAGCGGTGCGTGAAAGCTTCCTCTGGCCGTGGCTGTCCAGCGCGACGTTCTGTGCGTGCCTGGCGTTTGCGGTCAACACCAGTGCCTACACCGCCGAAATCATCGCCGGCAGCCTCAAGGCCACGCCGAACGGCGAGATCGAAGCCGCCAAGGCCATGGGCATGTCGCGCTTCAAGATGTACAAGCGCATCCTGTTGCCATCGGCCCTGCGCCGGGCGCTGCCGCAGTACAGCAACGAAGTGATCATGATGCTGCAGACCACCAGTCTGGCGTCCATCGTGACCCTGATCGACATCACCGGCGCGGCTCGTACCGTCAACGCGCAGTATTACCTGCCGTTCGAGGCGTACATCACCGCCGGCCTGTTCTACCTGTGCCTGACCTTTATTCTGGTGCGCCTGTTCAAGCTGGCCGAGCGTCGCTGGCTGAGCTACCTGGCCCCGCGGAAGCACTGATATGGAACGCATCGACCACGTATTGCCGTGGAGCCACTTGGGCAGCGAGCGCAAGATCTCGGTATTCCGCTTCGGCAACGGTGAACGCAAGGCTTACATTCAAGCCAGCCTGCACGCTGACGAATTGCCCGGCATGCGCACCGCCTGGGAGCTGAAAAAGCGCCTTGGCGAACTCGAAGCCCAAGGGCTGCTCAACGGTGTGATCGAGCTGGTGCCAGTCGCTAACCCGCTGGGCCTCGGCCAATTGCTGCAAGGCAATCATCAGGGGCGTTTCGAGGCGGGCAGCGGCAAGAATTTCAACCGCGATTTCGTCGAGCTGAGCGCGCCGGTTGCGGCGGCATTGGCTGACCGCCTCGGTGACGATCCGCACGCCAACATTCGCCTGATCCGTCAGGCCATGGCTGATCACTTGGCGGCATTGCCTGAGGCGAGCAGTCAGTTGCAAGGCATGCAGCGTGTTTTGCTGAGCCACGCCTGCACCGCCGATGTGGTGCTCGATCTGCATTGCGACGCTGAAGCCGCGCTGCACATGTACGCGCTGCCGCAGCACTGGCCGCAGTGGCGTTCGCTGGCCGCGCATCTGAACGTGCGGGTTGGCTTGCTGGCGGAAGATTCTGGTGGCAGTTCGTTCGACGAAGCGTGCTCGTTGCCTTGGCTGCGTCTGTCGCGGCAGTTCCCGGACGCGCAGATTCCGCTGGCGTGCCTGGCGACTACCGTCGAGCTGGGCGGTCAGGCCAATACCGACCGCGCTGATGCGGTGGCGTGGGCCGAAGGCATTCTGGGGTTCCTTGCCGAGCAGGGCCTGATCACCGGTGAGTGGCCGAACCCGGCACACGAAGCCTGTGAAGGCATGCCGTTCGAAGGCACTGAATTGCTGTTGGCACCGCACCCCGGAGTGGTGAGCTTTTTGCGTAAACCCGGCGAGTGGGTCGAAGCCGGGGATGAGATTTTCGAAGTGATCGATCCTGTGTCCGATCGGGTCAGCACGGTATGTGCTGGTACCTCCGGGGTGCTGTTTGCCATTGAACGGCTGCGCTATGCCCAACCCGGTTTCTGGCTGGCCAAGGTGGCGGGGCGCGAAGCGCTGCGTCACGGGCGCTTGCTCAACGACTGACTGACTGTTTTTGTGAGAACCGACCGCATGTACAAACTTGAAGTCCAAGACCTGCATAAACGCTATGGCAGTCACGAAGTGCTCAAGGGCGTGTCCCTGAAAGCGGCAGCCGGCGATGTGATCAGCATCATCGGCTCCAGTGGCTCCGGCAAAAGTACTTTCCTGCGTTGCATCAACCTGCTCGAGCAGCCGCACGCGGGCAAGATCCTGCTCAACAACGAAGAGCTGAAACTGGTGGCGAACAAGGACGGCGCGCTGAAAGCCGCTGATCCGAAACAGCTGCAACGCATGCGTTCGCGCCTGTCGATGGTGTTCCAGCATTTCAACCTGTGGTCGCACATGACCGCGATTGAAAACATCATGGAAGCGCCGGTCCACGTACTCGGCGTATCCAAGGCCGAAGCTCGCGAGAAGGCCGAGCACTACCTGAACAAGGTTGGCGTGGCGCATCGTAAAGACGCGTTCCCTGGACACATGTCCGGTGGCGAGCAGCAGCGTGTGGCGATTGCCCGTGCGCTGGCGATGGAGCCGGAAGTGATGCTGTTCGACGAACCGACGTCGGCCCTCGACCCGGAGCTGGTCGGCGACGTGCTTAAAGTGATGCAAGCGCTGGCTCAGGAAGGTCGCACCATGGTCGTGGTGACGCACGAAATGGGCTTTGCCCGTGAAGTGTCGAACCAGTTGGTGTTCCTGCACAAAGGTGTTGTTGAAGAGAGCGGCAACCCGCGCGAAGTGCTGGTCAATCCGCAATCGGAGCGTTTGCAACAATTCCTCTCGGGCAGCCTTAAGTAATCGCTGCCGTTATGCACCCAATTAGGTCATGCTTCGCGACCTGAAGACTGGCTCGGTCCCCCCCTGTGGGAGCGGGCTTGCTCGCGAAAGCGGTCGATCAGTCAACATCATTGCTGTCTGAACCACCGCTTTCGCGAGCAAGCCCGCTCCCACAATGGACCTGCGACAGCTTCGATTACGGGCTAGCATTGGCCCATGCCTTCATCACCGTTCTTCGTTTCGGATTGCCCGCCCATGACTGCCCATCGAATTGGTTTCCTGATTTGGCCCAGCACTAAAGCTCTGACGCTGGCGCTGGCGGAGGAGGCCTTGCGCGTTGCTCAGCGGGTACACCCGGAGGTGGTTTATGAACTGTCGTTCCTGCAGGCCGAAGCCGTGACAGAAACGGCGGCCGCAGGTGCCTGGCAACTGCCCGGCGAGGCCTGGACCGGCAAGCTGGAAAATTTCCAGAAACTGTTCCTGCTCGCTGACGAGCCGCCGACCACTCTGGCTCCGGCGCTCAGCAGCGCGCTCAAGCAACTGGTGCGTGCCGGTTGCGTGATCGGTGGGTTGTCGGCCGGTGTCTATCCGCTGGCGCAGCTTGGTTTGCTCGACGGTTACCGCGCGGCCGTGCACTGGCGCTGGCAGGACGATTTCGCCGAACGGTTCCCGAAAGTCATCGCCACCAGCCATCTGTTCGACTGGGATCGCGATCGCCTGACCGCGTGTGGCGGCATGTCGGTCCTCGACTTGCTGTTGGCGGTGCTGGCCCGTGATCACGGGGCGGAACTGGCCGGTGCGGTGTCCGAAGAACTGGTGGTCGAACGCATCCGCGAGGGCGGCGAGCGCCAACGTATTCCATTGCAGAACCGCCTCGGTTCCAGCCATCCGAAGCTCACCCAGGCGGTGCTGCTGATGGAAGCCAACATTGAAGAGCCGCTGACCACCGACGAAATCGCCCAGCACGTGTGCGTATCCCGTCGGCAGCTGGAACGAATCTTCAAGCAATACCTCAACCGCGTGCCGAGCCAGTACTACCTGGAACTGCGCCTGAACAAGGCCCGGCAGATGTTGATGCAAACCAGCAAGTCGATCATCCAGATCGGCCTGTCCTGCGGTTTCTCTTCGGGGCCGCATTTCTCCAGCGCCTACCGCAACTTCTTCGGCGCCACGCCGCGCGAAGATCGCAACCAGCGGCGCAGCAGCAGCCCCTTCGAGTTGTCGTCAGTGCCGCCAGAGCGCGGTTGACGCAGTCCGCCCCCCCTGACAGTCATTCATCGACCCCGGAATCCTCGGAAGTGGATACCTCCATTTCCGCGCGCTCGATGACTTCCTCCACGCCAAAATCGATGCGGTGGTTTCTGAAGTAGGCGATCAGTCGTTGAAGGCTGATTGGCGAGAGTGGGTTGCCCCTGAGGCTGAACTTTTCGGCGCGCTCCACTGGCAGCTCCAGAATATCGCTGGGAACCTCAGCGATCGCGTTGTCACTCAGGTCGGCGATTTCCAGATGTTCGAGTTGCAGCAAGCCCGGTGGCAGTTCGGTGATGCCGGTGTTGTCCAGCATCAGGGTCGTCAAGTCAGTCATCTGGCTGACATCCGGTGCCTCGCCCAGTGGATTATCACTCAGGTCCAGATGATCCAGGCGTTCCATTTGCGCAAGCGCCAATGCTGTTTGGCGTGTGAGCGTGAGGTCGCATTGCGAGAGTGACAAATGGGTCAGCTCAGCCATGCGAAAGACTGCCGGCGGGATGTCCTCGAGTCGGTATTGATAAATCGTCAGGCCCCGCAGACTGGCGAACGTCTCCACGAACTGCTCAACCCCGAACGTCTGGCCCGGGCGGCTTCTCAGGTACAGGTGCGTGACATGGCTGAAGTCGGCATCGAGCGCAGGCAGATGACCGGTGATGATCGTCGGTAAATTCAGGTCATGAAGTGGCTGACGGTTCTGATCCAGCTCATCAAGCTCGGTTTCCCGGCGCCAGCACTGTTCTACGAGGGATTTGAACTCATGACGTGCCGCGTACTCGTTCAATAGTTCCTCGATCGTGAAGGGCTCGCCACTGATCGGGTGCAGGGGCGGATGGTCGATCGCCCAGGTGGCGAGGTTGGTGCTCAAGGCACTGTATTCGCTTTCAAGCCGTGCAAGCTCGACTCGCCCCTCGGCCAGAGTGCCGGGCAGGAGATAAAAAAACTCACTGGCCTGTTCCTGGTCCATGCGCGTGTACAGCGTCTGTACGCGCAACAAATCGGCTGGCTCGGCCAATACGCCGAAGTCCTGTCGTGTTTCGTTGAAGTAGTGCTTGATGCGTTCACGGTCGGCTGCAGCAATCGGATTACCGCCCAGATCGAAACCTTCCGGAATGTTGCCAGGAAGCTCGAACAGGATGGAAGGCAGTGACTGGATCCTGTTGTCATTGAGCAGTGCGGTTCGCAGTTGCGGACGGCTGAGGAGCCCGGTCGGGAGCTCGGATATACCGGTTTCCGAAAGGTCGATGTAATTCAGTTTCGCCATTCGTTCGACATTGGGAAGGAGTCCGAGCGGGTTTCTGAACAAGTCCAGGGTTTTCAGCTGAGTCAGGCCCGCCAGTGATGCCTGGCTCTCGGGTGTCAGGGTGATACCGCAGTCGCTGAGAATCAGTTCGCGCAATTGTGGTGATCGACTGATCGCTTCCGGGAGGCTACCCAGTTGAAAGCTGCGCAACGCCAGGCGGCGCAGCCCGGTAAATCCGTTCAGAAACCCATATACGCCCTGAGTGCTGCCGACACCCTCGATGGTCAGGTAGTCGACGTGACTGAAGTTCACTCCCAGCTGTGGCAGCTCACCCATGATGGGCTGTGAGAGGCGCAGATCGATGCTTTGATCGGCGTCCTCGGACAAGTAAACCTGCTGCTTCCAGCAGTCCAGAATGTCGACCCTCATCTGCCGCCTGCGATGACGCTGAATCGCATATTGCTCTGTGGTGAGGCGGGCGCCGGTATCCGGGTGGGCAATGGGAATGCGATCAATCCACGGATTCAGAACTTCGTCCAGGTGTTTGCGTTCAACGATCAAACGGTTCAGTTCTCCTCGGGGGCCACTCGGATGGCGCTGCAACCGTTCGACAAACGCGCTCAGCTCTTCAGGCAGTAAATGCGGCAGCAGCCAGTGGGCATGCATCTGCAAGGTCGGTGTGTTGGCGGGGGTGCGCCGATACCCGGCTGTGCCGCCAAGCAGGCGCATGACGGCTGGATCGTAAGCGGGTTTACGATCGGGGTTTTGCGCGAGCAGATTCAGCAGCGCTTCACGGTCGAGTGCGTGATCACCAATCAACTGCTTGAGCTTCTGCTCCTGCGTGATGTGGAGGTTCAACGTCGAGCGTTCGGTGTCAGGCAGTGCATGCAACAGGCTCCAATACAGCGACCCCGACGCACTGAGCGATTCACCTGTATTGTCGAAAGGCTGGTAGTCGCCCTGCGCGGTCAGCACCAGCACTTTGCGGATGAGGGCGTCCTGCGGGCCAATACTGTCGAGGAGCGGCCCGCTGTGGGTGTAATGCCTTATCTCGATTCGAACCGACGACGACCAGCCCGGTAGCCGTGGTAGCGAATGGAGTGCCAGCCGATCCGTATCCAGGTTGTTGCTTGTTACCGTCAGCTCCAACCCTTCGAGGGCCCGAGCCGCACGGACTTGCAGGCCGGCCTCTCGAGTCAGGTCAACCAGCCGTTCGGAGAGTGTGCCGCGCTGCAGTTGCAGGCGTTCGGCGTCACTCATTGATTCCACAAGCGCTTGCGCCAATGCCTTCGGCACGCCGGGTTCGGCATCCATCAATGTCTGCGTCAGTGGGCCGGCGCCGCGTTGCAGTCGGTCGTAGCGATCCTCGAACAGGCTTTGTCGCTTGCGTTGTGCAAGCTCGGCGATTGTGCGGCGAAGGTTGGCGGCGCGAACCTCAGCCGGCGGTGCGGGCGTATGCAATGCTTCGCCCAATAGCGTGCGTCTTTGCGACTCTGTCAGTTGTTGCAGGCAGGTCTTGAGCAGGTCGCCATTATCCAGTCGTGAAGCTTCGATTCGTACAGGCGGCACGTTGGCAGCGGGACTGCGCCACAGGATTTTTCCCTGCTGATCGATCAGTTGCAGGCCACGGTCAGCGGGCCAGTAGCCGTTATCGAAGAGCACTTGCAGTTGGGTGGCGGGATCGGCCTTGAGATAATCCTCGGCGCGGCGGCTGCCGATCTGGTCGATGAACAATTGAATGTCCTGATCGATCTGCCAGCGCTGCAGAGTGTCGGCCAGCAGCAGTGGCAGCGGTTCATGCTCGACATGCATTTGGCGCAAGGCGTTTTCCCGGCAGCCGCTGATGTTCAGCAGGCGCTCTTGCAGGTCTGCGGGAAGACGTTGCATCTGCGGGTTGCTGCGTTTGAGCAAGGTGGGGCGATCCCAGCTCAGCGGCTGATCGAGTTCGGTTTTCCAGGCACCGGTGGTGTTGTGCTTGAGGGCGGGTTTGTAAGCGTCGGGGCGGCTCGGATGGTCAATTCGATGCTCGCCAGTTCGGGGATCGCGGCTGACGATATACAGCTTTTCTTCCAGCGCCAGTAATGTCTTGCCCTGATGGGTGTGCAGACCAAGCGCATCGGGTCTGGCGTCTTTGGGCAAGGTGTCAGGAAGCTCATAAGGGCGCAGGTCGGGCTTCCAGTAGCGGCTCTTTGCGTTGCTCGGGTTGGTCGGAATGAATCGATCGATGAACGCAACGGTTTGAGCCGGCAGCATGGCGCGGAACTCGCCTGCGGCGATCGCGCCTCCGGCCACAAAAGTGCCGACCTGCACCACGGACTCCACGACCCCCATCAGGTGTTCGAATGCTTCGCGGTGCAGCCCTTCGGCCCAGTCGACGATGCCCTCGAAGGTTTCGTCGAGCAATTGGTACGCCGTATAGGCCAGCATCAATTCGCCAAGAAACGGCACGAACGGCAGGGCGACGAACACGGCGATGTTGAGCAATGTCTGCGCGATCTCCGTGAAGGAATCCCAGAGCGCCCAGCGTGCCTTGCGATCAACCGTAGCAGTCGAGATGACGATGACGCTGGCGTCGTTGAGAATCTTGTCGAGTTTGCGTTGGTAGAGATACCCCCACAGATCACCCCGAATCGGTGTCGCGGCAACTTGCAGAAGAGGACGTGCGTTCGGGCTCTCGCGCCAGGTCGGACGTGGGTCGCCGGCGGGCACCGGTTGCCAGGTGACGGGGCCGAGCAGAGTCTTCAGTTGGCCGAAGAAATATCCCCGGTCGGCATGGTCGACGAAGCGGCTGAAGAAGGCTTGATAGTCCGGGTCGCGCAGGCGCTGCGCCAGTTCCAGGGCGAAGGCGCCGGTACTCGCGTACTCCTTGACCGGGTGCTGCGGATCATCGGGAATGTAGGCCACGACTCGCGCTGCGCTGTTCGCATCGTCAAGATTCGGGGCGAACAGCACGATGCCCGTGAGGCTGGCCTTCATCATCGTCAGTGCATGGCAGTGCCACGCCTGGCGATTGAGGCGCAAATGCTGCAAGCCGTCGAGCAGGCCGAGAATCAGGCGATGAACATCGGTGCCCAACAGCTTTTGCATGGAGGCCGTTTGCAGGGCGGCGACCAACGCGGCTTTGTCACTTGCGCAAACTTTGGGCTGCAGCACGGCAGCGACCGGTGGATTGCTGATGCCCAGGTTGTCTTGCAGATAGGCGTTATAGCGCTGGCCGATATCCAGTTCGCGACACAGGCGGGGGAAGGCCGTGATCGGCATCGTCTCGACGATGTTCGGCAGCACGCCGAACTGGCCTTCGGGAGAGGGCTGGCTGACGTAGTCCGAGGCAGGTTCAAAGGCATCATCGGCGGTCTCGCTGCTTCCAAAATTGTGCAGCGCAGCGTCCAGCAGTGAGACGGTCCAGGTGCGCGCGGCCCCTGACTTGATGCGTAGCCACGGGACATGGGCGGGCAGGTACAGGCGCAGGAAGGTCTGCCTGACATCCAGTTTCAAGCCAAAGCGTTTTTCTATCTCGGCGCGCAGCAGTGGTGCGGCGAAGGCTTTGGCGTCTTGCAGTCGGGCAAGACTTTGCTCGACACGGTTGTGTGCGGTCCAGTGCGCGGCATTGAGCGCGCGCAGCGTTGCATGCTCGTTGCGCGATGCTTGCCTGAGGCTGACAGCCAGCCGAAGGTCGGCCCGTTTCAAGGCCTCGCGCTTGTACGCCGAGGTCTGGCTCAGCCAGGTCGGAATGGCCTGAAGCAACGGTTGATAGTGTGTGTCCTGCCTGGGGAGCAGCAGGGTTTCTGACAGTGTTGCCGGGGTATCGGTGGTTGCGTGAATCATGGAGACGGCCGTTTGCCTGGGAGAAGTCCATAGCAAACACCGTGAATTGATTCGATGTGCGGTACATATATACCGCACCCCGTAAAACTCTCTTGAGTAAGATCCCCTGTACGTCTGCTCAAACGACGGCGTGCAGTTTAAACTGCGCCTTTGCGACGCTATATGTCGCATTGCCGTAAACCCGGGAAAATCCGGGGTTTGCGCTATAAGAAGTTGTCGCTTGGCGGCAAGGCCGGGCTGAAAACTGTCCTTACAATCCCCCCATCGCTCGCCAGTTTCAGGCGGGTGGCCCTCATCAGGAGACTCCGATGTCCGTTGAGCACGCTGCGGTACAACGCGCCGATTTCGACCAGGTAATGGTTCCAAACTACGCGCCTGCCGCTTTCATTCCGGTGCGTGGCGCCGGTTCCCGCGTCTGGGATCAGGCCGGCCGCGAGCTGATCGACTTCGCCGGCGGCATCGCCGTCAACGTATTGGGCCATGCGCACCCGGCGCTGGTCGGTGCCTTGACCGAGCAAGCGAACAAGCTGTGGCACGTGTCCAACGTGTTCACCAACGAACCGGCCCTGCGCCTGGCGCACAAGCTGATCGACGCCACGTTCGCCGAGCGCGTGTTCTTCTGCAACTCCGGCGCTGAAGCCAACGAGGCCGCATTCAAGCTGGCCCGTCGTGTGGCGTTCGACCGTTTCGGCAGCGAGAAGTACGAAATCATCGCCGCGCTCAACAGCTTCCACGGCCGCACACTGTTCACCGTCAACGTCGGTGGCCAGTCGAAGTATTCCGACGGTTTCGGTCCGAAAATCACCGGCATCACCCATGTGCCTTACAACGATCTGGCAGCGCTGAAAGCCGCGGTTTCCGAGAAGACCTGCGCGGTCGTGCTGGAACCGATCCAGGGCGAGGGCGGCGTGCTGCCGGCCGAACTGGCTTACCTGCAAGGTGCCCGTGAACTGTGCGACGCGAACAACGCGCTGCTGGTGTTCGACGAAGTGCAAACCGGCATGGGCCGCACCGGCAACCTGTTTGCTTACCAGCATTACGGCGTGACCCCGGACATCCTGACCAGCGCCAAGAGCCTGGGCGGTGGTTTCCCTATCGCGGCGATGCTGACCACCGAAGCGCTGGCTAAACATCTGGTCGTCGGCACCCACGGCACCACATACGGCGGCAACCCGCTGGCGTGCGCGGTGGCTGAGGCGGTAATCGATGTGATCAACACCCCTGAGGTGCTGAATGGCGTCAATGCCAAGCACGACAAGTTCAAGACCCGTCTGCAGCAGATCGGCGAGAAGTACGGCCTGTTCACTCAGGTGCGCGGCCTCGGTCTGCTGATCGGTTGCGTGCTGAGCGACGCCTGGAAAGGCAAGGCCAAGGACATCTTCAACGCCGCTGAACAGGAAGGCCTGATGATTCTGCAGGCTGGCCCGGACGTGATCCGTTTCGCCCCGAGCCTGGTGGTGGAAGATGCCGATATCGATGCCGGTCTGGACCGCTTCGAACGTGCTGCCGCGAAACTGACGCAAGCCTGATAGACCCTTCGGCGCCTGGAGTTTTTCAGGCGCCGATCAAAATTTTATGCCGGACCAGATCACCTGTAGGAGTGAGCCTGCTCGCGATTGCGGTATGTCAGTCGACTCATCGGTTTCTGACAGACCGCAATCGCGAGCAGGCTCACTCCTACATTGATCTCCATGTAGGCCCGGTTATTTCTTCTGTAAGTTCTGAGATTAAGGAGTGACACCATGCTGGTGATGCGCCCTGCGCAAATGGCTGATCTGGGCGAGGTACAGCGTCTGGCTGCGGACAGTCCGATTGGTGTCACTTCCTTGCCGGATGACGTGGAACGTCTGAGCGACAAGATCGCTGCGAGCGAAGCCTCGTTTGCCGCCGAAGTGAGCTTCAACGGCGAGGAGAGCTATTTCTTCGTCCTCGAAGACACCGCCACCGGCAAGCTGGTGGGCTGCTCGGCCATCGTCGCCTCGGCCGGTTACTCGGAGCCGTTTTACAGCTTCCGCAACGAGACCTTCGTTCACGCCTCCCGCGAGCTGAAGATCCACAACAAGATCCACGTGCTTTCGCAGTGCCACGACCTGACCGGCAACAGCTTGCTGACCAGTTTCTACGTGCAGCGCGAGCTGGTGGGTTCGCCGTGGGCCGAGCTCAACTCCCGTGGTCGCTTGCTGTTCGTCGCCAGCCACCCGGAGCGTTTCGCTGATTCGGTGGTGACCGAGATCGTCGGCTACAGCGACGAGAACGGCGACTCGCCATTCTGGGATGCGATCGGCCGCAACTTCTTCGACCTCAACTACGCCGAGGCCGAGCGTCTGTGTGGCCTGAAGAGCCGCACGTTCCTCGCCGAACTGATGCCGCATTACCCGATCTACGTGCCGCTGTTGCCGGATTCCGCTCAGGAAGCGATGGGCCAGGTGCACCCGCGTGCGCAGATCACCTTCGACATCCTGATGCGCGAAGGCTTCGAGACCGATCACTACATCGACATTTTCGACGGTGGCCCGACCCTGCATGCACGCGTTTCGGGGATCCGTTCGATCGCCCAGAGCCGTATGGTGCCGGTGAAGATCGGGGAGCCGGTCAAAGGTGCCGGACGCCAGTATCTGGTGGCCAACGCGCAGTTGCAGGATTACCGCGCGGTGTTGCTGGAACTGGACTACGCGCCGGGCAAACCGGTGACCCTGGATCTGGAAGCAGCCGAAGCCCTGGGCGTCGGTGAAGGTGCCAGCGTGCGCCTGGTGGCGGTTTAACGCCTTAGCGAGTTTCACGGGTGGCGAAGGCGGCCCGTTTGAGGAGATAGCATGATTGTTCGTCCCGTACGCAGCAGCGATTTATCCGCGCTGATCGATCTGGCCCGCAGCACCGGCACCGGCCTGACCACTTTGCCGGCCAACGAAGAACGCCTGACCCATCGGGTCGGCTGGGCCGAGAAGACCTTTCGCGGCGAAGCCGGCCGTGGCGATGCGGACTACCTGTTCGTGCTCGAAGACGACAACGGCCGTGTGGTGGGGATTTCCGCCATCGCCGGCGCCGTCGGTCTGCGTGAGCCGTGGTACAACTTTCGCGTCGGCCTGACCGTCAGCGCCTCGCAGGAGCTGAACATCTATCGCGAGATCCCGACGCTGTTCCTTGCCAACGACCTGACCGGCAACTCCGAGCTGTGCTCGCTGTTCCTGCATGCCGATTACCGCACGGGTCTGAATGGCCGCATGCTGTCCAAGGCGCGCATGCTGTTCATCGCCGAGTTCCCTGAGCTGTTCGGCAACAAGATTATCGCCGAGATGCGCGGCGTGTCCGACGAAGCCGGCCGCTCGCCATTCTGGGAAAGCCTGGGGCGGCACTTCTTCAAGATGGAATTCAGCCAGGCCGATTACCTGACCGGCGTCGGCAACAAGGCGTTCATCGCCGAACTGATGCCGAAATTCCCGCTGTACACCTGCTTCCTGTCGCCGGATGCGCGCAACGTTATCGGCCAGGTGCACCCGGACACCGAGCCGGCGCTGGCCATGCTCAAGAGCGAAGGTTTCAGCTATCAGGGCTACGTCGACATCTTCGACGCCGGTCCCGCCATCGAATGCGAAACCAGCAAGATCCGCGCGGTGCGCGACAGCGAAGCGCTGGTGCTGGCGATCGGTACGCCGGGCGATGACGCCACGCCGTTCATCATCCATAACCGCAAGCGCGAAGATTGCCGCATCACTGCTGCCCCGGCCCGTCTGGCCGCCGGCACGCTGGTGGTCGATCCGCTGACCGCCAAACGTCTTCAACTCAACGCTGGCGATCAAGTGCGCGCCGTGGCGTTGTCTGCTGCTCGGGAGTCGAAATAATGAATTCGCTTTACATCGCAGGTGAATGGCTGGCCGGTCAGGGCGAAGCCTTTCAGTCGCTGAACCCGGTGACCCAGCAAGTGCTGTGGTCGGGGGAGGGCGCTACTGCCGCTCAGGTCGAGTCCGCCGTGCAGGCTGCCCGTCAGGCATTCCCGGGTTGGGCGCGGTGTTCGCTGGACGAGCGCATCAACGTGCTCGAAGCCTTCGCCGCGGCGCTGAAAAACCACAGCGACGAACTGGCGCGCACCATCGGTGAGGAAACCGGCAAGCCACTGTGGGAAGCCGCGACCGAAGTCACCAGCATGGTCAACAAAATCGCGATTTCGGTACAGAGCTACCGCGAACGTACCGGCGAGAAGAGCGGCCCGCTGGGTGACGCTACCGCCGTATTGCGCCACAAGCCACACGGTGTGGTCGCGGTGTTCGGCCCTTACAACTTCCCTGGCCACTTGCCGAACGGGCACATCGTGCCGGCGCTGCTGGCCGGTAACAGTGTGCTGTTCAAGCCAAGCGAACTGACCCCGAAAGTCGCCGAGCTGACGGTCAAGTGCTGGATCGAAGCCGGACTGCCGGCAGGCGTTCTGAACCTGCTGCAAGGCGCTCGCGAAACCGGCATCGCGCTGGCGGCCAACCCGGGCATCGACGGACTGTTCTTCACCGGTTCGAGCCGCACCGGCAATCACCTGCACCAGCAGTTCGCCGGGCGTCCGGACAAGATTCTTGCTTTGGAAATGGGTGGCAACAACCCGCTGGTGGTCGATCAGGTGGCTGATCTGGACGCGGCGGTGTACACGATCATTCAGTCGGCGTTCATCTCCGCCGGTCAGCGTTGCACCTGCGCCCGTCGTCTGCTGGTGCCGCAAGGCGCGTGGGGCGACAGCCTGCTCAAGCGTCTGGTTGAAGTCAGTTCGACGATTGAAGTCGGTGCGTTCGATCAACAGCCGGCGCCGTTCATGGGCTCGGTGATTTCCCTCGGCGCGGCCAAAGCGCTGATGGACGCTCAGGAACATCTGTTGGCCAATGGCGCGGTGTCGCTGCTGGCAATGACTCAGCCACAAGCGCAATCGGCCTTGCTGACCCCGGGCATTCTCGACGTGACTGCGGTGGCCGGGCGTCCCGACGAAGAACTGTTCGGCCCGCTGCTTCAGGTGATCCGCTACGTTGATTTTGCAGCGGCGATCGCTGAAGCCAATGACACCGCCTACGGTTTGGCTGCAGGTCTGTTGTCGGATTCCGAAGCGCGTTATCAGCAGTTCTGGCTGGAAAGCCGTGCCGGGATCGTCAACTGGAACAAACAGCTGACGGGTGCTGCGAGCAGCGCGCCGTTCGGCGGTGTCGGCGCTTCGGGCAACCATCGCGCCAGCGCCTACTACGCGGCGGATTACTGCGCGTACCCGGTGGCCTCGCTGGAAACGCCGAGCCTGGTGTTGCCAGCCGCTCTGACCCCTGGCGTGAAAATGGCGTGATATTCAATCGCGAGCAGGCTCACTCCTACAGGTTGATGGTGGGCACACAATTTGTGCACGACACAAACCCTGTAGGAGTGAGCCTGCTCGCGATAGCCGCACCTCGGTCTTACCTATTTGTTACTCGATGCCTATAACAACAGATTCTCGTGGAGCCTCGCTGATGAAATCCTATGAAGTCAATTTTGACGGTCTAGTGGGGCCGACCCATAACTACGGTGGTCTGTCCTACGGCAACGTTGCGTCCCAGAGCAACAGCCAGCAATCCTCGAACCCGAAGGAAGCGGCGCTGCAAGGCCTGGCGAAAATGAAAGCGCTGATGGAAATGGGCTTTCAGCAAGGCGTGCTGGCGCCGCAGGAGCGTCCGGACGTGGCCGCGTTGCGCCGTCTGGGTTTCAGTGGCACCGACGCGCAAGTGATTGAGCGCGCCGCCAAAGAAGCCATGCCGCTGCTGGTCGCCAGTTGCTCGGCATCGAGCATGTGGGTGGCCAACGCCGCCACGGTCAGCCCGAGCGCGGACACCGCTGACGGTCGCGTGCATTTCACCGCCGCCAACCTCAACTGCAAATACCACCGCAGTATCGAACACCCGACCACCAGTCGCGTGCTCGGTGCGATGTTCGCCAATCAACAGCACTTCGCCCATCACGCCGCATTGCCAGCGGTGGCGCAGTTCGGCGACGAAGGCGCAGCCAACCACACGCGTTTCTGCCGTGAATACGGCGAGGCCGGTGTCGAGTTCTTCGTGTTCGGTCGCAGTGCGTTCGACACCCGTTACCCGGCGCCGCAAAAGTACCCGGCGCGCCAGACCCTGGAAGCGTCGCAAGCGGTAGCGCGCCTGCACGGTCTGCGTGACGAGGGCGTGGTTTACGCTCAACAGAACCCGGCGGTGATCGACCAGGGCGTATTCCACAACGACGTGATCGCGGTGGGTAACGGCGAAGTCCTGTTCCATCACGAGGATGCGTTCCTCGACACCGAGCAGATGCTGGCCGAGTTGCAGGGCAAGCTGGCCAAGGTCGGCGGCAAGTTCCAGTCGATCTGCGTGCCGCGTTCGGCGGTCACCGTGGACGATGCAGTGCGCTCCTACCTGTTCAACAGTCAGTTGCTGTCGCGTCCTGACGGTTCGATGCTGTTGATCGTGCCGCAAGAGTGCCAGGCCAACGAACGCGTGTGGGCCTACCTGCAAAGTCTGACCAGCTCCGGCGGCCTGATCCGCGAAGTGAAAGTCTTCGACCTCAAGCAAAGTATGCAGAACGGCGGTGGCCCGGCGTGCCTGCGACTGCGCGTCGCGCTCAACGAAACCGAGCTGGCGGCCGTCAACCCAGGGGTTATCATGACCGCACCGTTGTACGGTTCGTTGACCGCATGGGTTGAAAAGCACTACCGCGACCGCCTGAGCGAAACCGATCTGGCGGACCCGCAATTGTTGCTTGAATGCCGGACGGCACTGGATGAACTGACGCAAATCCTTAAACTGGGCTCGGTTTATCCATTCCAGATCAATTGATGGCCGGCGCGTCGCCTGAGCGCGGCGCGCGGCTTGTCTCCCCAAGAGAGTAAAAACATGAGCGATTCCCTGCAGCTGATCCTTGAAGACACCGACGGCACGCAACTGCAAACCTCGTGCACCCGCGTCGCGGTCATGTGGCAAGGCAAAGAGCTGTGGATCCAGCAGGACGGCCGTGGCCAACTGCTGATCGGCGTGGACGTCGAGGAGGGTGACGAAGAGTACGCCAACCTGCTGCTGCGCCCATTGGCAACTAATCTGGTAAGTCTGCAACTGGAAATGGAACCGGCTGACGTCGGCGACGACGAAGACCACGTGCACGGCCCGGATTGCAACCACGATCACTAAGGAAACCGCTCTATGCTCGCCCTCGGCAAACTGCTTGAACTGACCCTCGCCGGCCGCGAACCGGCGGAGAAGACTCAACTGACTGTCGAAGGCGTGCGCATGCGCTGGTTGAGCGAGGGTGCGCTGGAAGTCCGGCCACCCGAAGCGCGCGACAATGGCCTGGACCTGCTGCTGTCGGCAGGCATCCACGGCAATGAAACAGCGCCGATCGAGTTGCTTGATCGCCTGCTGCATGACATCGCTCGCGGCGACTTGAAGCCGCGTGCACGCATTCTGTTCCTGTTCGGCAACCCGGAAGCGATTCGTAAAGGCGAGCGCTTCGTCGAGCAGGACGTCAATCGGCTGTTCAACGGCCGTCATGAACAAACCAGCGGTTCCGAAGCCATACGCGCCTGTGAGCTGGAACGCCTGGCAGCGAGTTTCTTCAGCCTGCCTGATCGTCAGCGTTTGCACTACGACCTGCACACGGCGATTCGTGGCTCGAAGATCGAGCAGTTCGCCCTGTATCCGTGGAAAGAAGGTCGCCAGCATTCGCGCCGCGAACTGGCGCGCTTGCGTGCGGCCGGCATGGAGGCGGTGCTGCTGCAGAACAAGCCGTCGATCGTGTTCAGCTCCTACACCTACGACAAGCTCGGTGCCGAGGCCTTCACTCTGGAACTGGGCAAGGCGCGACCGTTCGGGCAGAACGAAGGGGTCGATGTTTCACGCCTGGAAAGCCGTCTGAAGCAGATCATCGAAGGTAATGAGCCTGATCTGGCCGAGGAAGGCCTGGACGGTTTGCAGCTGTTCAGCGTCGCCCGGGAGATCATCAAGCACAGCGATGCCTTCCGCCTGAACCTGCCGGCGGATATAGAGAACTTTTCTGAATTGGACGTGGGTTATCTGCTGGCCGAAGATCTGGCCAATACTCGCTGGGTCATCGAGGAAGAGGGCGCGCGGATCATTTTCCCTAATCCGAAGGTCAAGAATGGCTTGCGTGCGGGCATCCTGATCGTGCCGACCAGCGACGAAAATCTCGCCTGACGTGATGATCATTCCCACGCTCCGCGTGGGAATGCAGCCCGGGACGCTCCGCGTCCCAAAGCGGACGCAGAGCGTCCATTGAGGCATTCCCACGCAGAGCATGGGAACGATCGTTGGAGGCTTAGACGGCTACAGCACGCGGTTCGGTGCGACGCAGCGCACGAACCTTCTGCAGCGTATCGGCGCAGGTTCTGGCCGCTTCCTGACCCTTGTGCACAAAGTGCTCGAAGAAGAACTTCTGATGCTCGTCGCCAGCATGGAAGTGATGCGGGGTCAGGGACACCGAGAACACCGGCACTTCGGTTTCCAGCTGCACTTGCATCAGGCCGCTGACCACCGACTGGGCGACGAACTCGTGACGGTAGATGCCGCCGTCCACGACCAGGGCTGCCGCGACGATCCCGGCATAACGACCTGTCTTGGCCAGCAACTTGGCGTGCAGAGGCATTTCAAAGGCGCCGCCGACTTCGAAGATGTCGATGTCCGATTCCTGATAACCCAAGGCAAGCATTTCGGCGACGAAGCCTTTACGGCTCTGGTCGACGATTTCCTTGTGCCAACAGGCCTGGATGAACGCGACGCGCTCGCCGTGAGGGTGTTTGGATTTGCTGTCGATAGCGGTGGGTTGCATGTTCTGACTCCTGTTTGTGTGAAAAACAGGGCGTTATGAATCGAAAGGGATTCAAGGGTGCGCACACGCACAACATCGCGCGGACGGCCCTTTGGCGTTAATCCCGTTCTCTCTTCATCCGGACTATGACCGTCGGCCCCGGGATCACACCGGGTCTGCTGACCTTGCCGCCGTGCACCGCAAAAGCCGTGTCCGTCGCCAAGCGCTCGCGGGCTATGCGCATTGCGCGCAATTACCGCCGGTGGGGAATTGCACCCCGCCCTGAGAACGTTTTTGCCGCCCTTTCTCGGGCGGCGCAGCGTTTTTATCACAGATCGGCGAGCGGTGCATTGCGCCTTTGTGATGATTGCCATCGGATTTTTTGAACGCTAGTGGAGCGTTTTCCTGCGCCAAGGGTTGATTAATCTGCGCGATGACCGCAGTAATTCACCTTCGTAAAGGGATTTTCCCTGCTGACTATGAGGCCAGGTTCATGAGCGTTATCGATCTTCGCAGCGACACCGTCACCCAACCGACTCCCGCCATGCTCGAGGCGATGACTGCTGCTGCCACCGGTGACGACGTGTACGGCGAAGATCCGACGGTCAATCGTCTGGAAACGGAACTGGCAAAGCGCCTGGGTTTCGCTGCGGCGCTGTTTGTACCGACCGGCACCATGAGCAACCTGCTGGGCTTGATGGCCCATTGCGAGCGCGGTGACGAATACATCGTCGGTCAGCAGGCGCATACCTATAAGTACGAGGGCGGTGGCGCAGCGGTGCTCGGTTCGATCCAGCCGCAGCCGCTGGAGTTGCAGGCCGACGGTTCGCTGGATCTGGCTCAAGCGGCGGCGGCGATCAAGCCCGATGACTTCCACTTCGCCCGTACCCGGCTGCTGGCGCTGGAAAACACCATGCAGGGCAAGGTGCTGCCTCTGGAGTATCTGGCCCGCGCGCGTAAGTTCACGCAGGAACACGGCCTGGCCCTGCATCTGGACGGCGCGCGGCTGTACAACGCGGCGGTCAAACTGGGCGTGGATGCCCGGGATATCACCCGGCATTTCGATTCGGTCTCGGTGTGCCTGTCCAAGGGCCTGGGCGCGCCGGTGGGGTCGGTGCTGTGCGGTTCAGCCGAGTTGATCGGCAAAGCGCGGCGCCTGCGCAAGATGGTCGGTGGCGGCATGCGTCAGGCCGGATTGCTGGCAGCGGCGGGGCTGTATGCGCTGGAGCACAACGTTCAGCGCCTGGCCGATGACCATGCCAACGCGCAGTATCTGGCCGAAGGCCTGCGCGAAGCCGGGTTCAGCGTCGAACCGGTGCAGACCAATATGGTTTACGTGCAAATGGGCGACCAGGCTGAAGCGCTCAAGGCGTTTGCCGCCGAACGCGGGATCAAGTTGAGCGCCGCTGCGCGCCTGCGGATGGTCACGCACATGGACGTCAATCGCTCGCAAATCGAGCAGGTGATCGCGACATTCGTCGAGTTTTCGCGCAAGTGACAGCGTTAGCCGTCCAATTGACCGTTACTATCGTATAAACACGCTGTACCCCGCGCGAAGGGCCGATATAATGCGGCCCTTTGCCGTCGTTTCGTCTGTTGACGTTTCGTACAGGCCTTTGGCCGCAGCCTCCGTGGAAGAACCTAATGAAAAGCGCAGAAATCCGTGAAGCCTTCCTTCGCTTCTTCGAAGAGCAAGGCCACACCCGTGTAGCCTCCAGCTCTTTGATTCCGGGCAACGACCCAACCCTGCTGTTCACCAACGCGGGGATGAACCAGTTCAAGGACTGCTTCCTGGGCCAGGAAAAGCGCGCGTACACCCGCGCAACCAGCAGCCAGAAGTGCGTGCGTGCCGGTGGCAAGAACAGCGACCTGGAAAACGTCGGTTATACCGCTCGTCACCACACCTTCTTCGAAATGCTCGGTAACTTCAGCTTCGGTGACTATTTCAAGCACGACGCGATTACCTTCGCCTGGACCTTCCTGACTGGCGTTCTGAAACTGCCGAAGGAAAAACTCTGGGTCACCGTCTACGCCTCCGACGACGAAGCGTATGACATCTGGACCAAAGAAATCGGTGTGCCGGTCGAGCGCATGATCCGCATCGGCGACAACAAAGGTGCGCCGTACGCGTCCGACAACTTCTGGACCATGGGCGATACCGGCCCGTGCGGCCCATGCACCGAGATTTTCTACGATCACGGCGACCACATCTGGGGCGGCCCACCGGGCTCGCCGGAAGAAGACGGCGACCGTTACATCGAGATCTGGAACAACGTGTTCATGCAGTTCAACCGCACCGCCGATGGCGTGTTGCATCCGTTGCCAGCGCCGTCGGTCGACACCGGCATGGGCCTGGAGCGGATCAGTGCGGTGATGCAGCACGTCAATTCCAACTACGACATCGACCTGTTCAAGAACCTGCTGAAAGCCTCGGCCGAAGCCATCGGTTGCGAAAACGGCGATCAGTCGTCGCTCAAAGTGGTTTCCGACCACATCCGTTCGTGCGGTTTCCTGATCGCCGATGGCGTGCTGCCGTCCAATGAAGGTCGCGGCTACGTGCTGCGCCGGATCATTCGTCGCGCCTGCCGTCACGGCAACAAGCTGGGCGCCACTGGCAGCTTCTTCTACAAGATCGTTGCCGCGCTGGTCGCCGAGATGGGCGAAGCCTTCCCGGAACTGAAGAAGCAGCAGAGCAACATCGAGCGCGTGCTCAAGGCCGAAGAAGAGCAGTTCTCCAAGACCCTGGAGCACGGCCTGAAAATTCTCGAGCAGGATCTGCTGGAACTCAAAGGCACCGTGGTGCCTGGCGACGTGGTGTTCAAACTCTACGACACCTACGGTTTTCCGATGGACCTGACGGCGGACATCGCTCGCGAGCGCGGCCTGACCGTCGACGAAGTCGGCTTCGAACGTGAAATGGAAGCCCAGCGTGTTCGTGCGCGTTCGGCCAGCTCGTTCGGTCTGGACTACAACACCCTGGTCAAGGTGGATGTGGCCACCGAGTTCACCGGTTACACCGACACCAGCGGTTCGGCGAAAATTGTCGCTATCTATAAAGATGGCCAGTCGGTCGACGTCTTGAATGAAGGCGAAGAGGCGGTGATCGTTCTGAATCAGACGCCGTTCTACGCTGAATCCGGCGGCCAGATCGGCGACTGCGGTTTCCTTCAGGCAGGCAGCGCGCGTTTCGACGTTCGCGACACCACCAAGACCGGCGGCGCATTCCTGCACCACGGTGTGCTGGATTCGGGCAGCCTGACCATCGGCGCGCCGGTGGAAACCCACGTTGATGCCGACGTGCGCCATGCGACTTCGCTGAACCACTCGGCGACTCACTTGCTGCACGCTGCACTGCGTCAGGTGTTGGGTGAGCACGTTCAGCAGAAGGGGTCGTTGGTGGATAGCCAGCGTCTGCGCTTCGACTTCAGCCACTTTGAAGCGATCAAGCCTGAGCAGATCAAAGCGCTGGAAGACATCGTCAACGCCGAGATTCGCAAGAACTCCGCGGTTGAAACCGAAGAAACCGACATCGAGACCGCCAAGCAGAAAGGCGCGATGGCGCTGTTCGGCGAGAAGTATGGCGACAACGTGCGCGTGCTGAGCATGGGCGGCGATTTCTCCGTCGAACTGTGCGGCGGTATCCACGCCAACCGTACCGGCGACATCGGCCTGCTGAAAATCATCAGCGAAGGCGGTGTGGCATCGGGCGTGCGTCGTATCGAGGCAGTCACCGGTGCGCAAGCACTGGCCTACTTGAACGCCGCTGAAGAACAACTCAAGGAAGCGGCCAACCTGGTCAAGGGCAGCCGCGACAACCTGATCGACAAGCTGTCGGCAGTGCTGGAGCGCAACCGCGCGCTGGAAAAGCAACTCGAGCAGTTGCAGGCCAAGGCTGCCAGCGCCGCGGGCGACGATCTGTCGAACTCGGCAGTCGACGTCAAAGGCGTGAAGGTGCTGGCTGCGCGTCTGGATGGTCAGGACGGCAAGGCGCTGCTGGCGCTGGTCGATCAGCTGAAAAACAAACTCGGCCGCGCAGTGATCCTGCTCGGCAGTGTCCATGAGGAAAAGGTCGTACTGGTTGCAGGTGTAACCAAGGACCTGACTGGCCAACTCAAAGCCGGTGATTTGATGAAACAGGCTGCTGCGGCAGTGGGCGGGAAGGGCGGTGGTCGTCCGGACATGGCGCAGGGCGGCGGTGTCGACGCCGGCGCACTGGATGGCGCATTGGCGCTGACCGTTCCATTCGTCGAGCAGGGTTTATAAGACGGCCCGCCGGGCCCGCAGTCTAGTGGCGGGGCCGGCGGCTGTTCGAGTGATTATTGGGCGCCCTTCATGGGCAGAGGCGGCTTTGAAATGGCTTTGATCGTACAGAAATTTGGAGGCACCTCGGTCGGTACTGTCGAGAGAATCGAGCAGGTCGCCGACAAGGTTAAGAAATTCCGCGATGCCGGCGATGACCTGGTGGTTGTGCTGTCTGCAATGAGCGGCGAAACCAACCGTCTGATCGATCTGGCCAAGCAAATCAGTGGCGACACGCAACCGGTTCCGCGTGAACTGGACGTGATCGTTTCCACCGGTGAGCAGGTGACGATTGCCCTGTTGGCCATGGCGCTGATCAAGCGCGGTGTGCCGGCGGTGTCGTACACCGGTAATCAGGTGCGGATCCTGACCGACAGTGCGCACAATAAAGCGCGTATCTTGCAGATTGATGACCAGAAGATTCGCGGTGATCTGAAAGCAGGTCGCGTGGTGGTTGTCGCCGGTTTCCAGGGCGTCGACGAGCACGGCAACATCACCACTCTCGGCCGTGGCGGTTCCGACACTACGGGCGTGGCACTGGCGGCTGCATTGAAGGCTGATGAATGCCAGATCTACACCGACGTCGATGGTGTCTACACCACCGATCCGCGTGTGGTGCCGGTCGCTCAGCGTCTGGACAAGATCACCTTCGAAGAGATGCTGGAAATGGCCAGCCTCGGTTCCAAGGTGCTGCAGATCCGTGCGGTGGAATTCGCCGGCAAGTACAACGTTCCGCTGCGCGTACTGCACAGCTTCAAGGAGGGTCCGGGCACCCTCATTACTATTGATGAAGAGGAAACCATGGAACAGCCGATCATCTCCGGCATCGCTTTCAACCGCGATGAAGCCAAGCTGACCATCCGTGGCGTGCCAGACACCCCGGGAGTGGCGTTCAAGATTCTCGGCCCGATCAGTGCCGCGAACATCGAAGTCGACATGATCGTGCAGAACGTTGCGCACGATAACACCACCGACTTCACCTTCACCGTGCACCGCAACGACTACCAGGCCGCACAGACCGTGCTGGAAAACACCGCTCGCGAGATCGGTGCCCGTGAAGTCGTAGGCGACACCAAGATTGCCAAGGTCTCGATCGTCGGCGTCGGTATGCGTTCCCACGCAGGCGTGGCCAGCCGTATGTTCGAATCCCTGGCTAAAGAAAGCATCAACATCCAGATGATCTCGACTTCGGAAATCAAGGTTTCCGTCGTCATCGAAGAGAAGTACCTGGAACTGGCCGTGCGCGCCCTGCACACGGCTTTCGAACTGGACGCGCCTGCCCGTCAGGGCGAGTAATCCGGTCACCTGAAGGGCGCGGTCTGACCGCGCCCTTTATTTTTTGAATGGCGCGAGCCCCTGAACTGTTCTTTTGCTCGCGCTGGTCAATACTCAGGCATGTAGGGCTACGATCGCTCCGGTTGTAGGTCGGGTGCCTTTTTTTTGCAGACTGTTGTCCCTGAAGAATTGCGTGAGGAGAAAGGTATGCTGATTCTGACTCGTCGGTGCGCAGAAAGCCTGATTATCGGTGATGGCGAAATCACCGTGACCGTGCTCGGCGTTAAAGGAAATCAAGTGCGTATCGGCGTCAACGCCCCGAAAGAGGTTGCCGTGCACCGTGAGGAAATTTACCTGCGTATAAAGAAAGAGAAGGACGAAGAACCAAGCCATTAATTTTTATCGATTTTTATGTTTGCAAACGGGGAAAAGGTTGGTTAAGATACGCCCCGTGTTGCGGAGAGCTGGCCGAGTGGCCGAAGGCGCTCCCCTGCTAAGGGAGTACACCTCAAAAGGGTGTCGGGGGTTCGAATCCCCCGTTCTCCGCCATTATTTGCTTAGTACGTTGTAATCTGGCTTTTTCTGTAACTTGTTGAATTTATTAGAAAAAGTAGTTGGAATAGAGATTAGACGGGCTATAATGCGGCGCAACAAAATGCACTCGTAGCTCAGCTGGATAGAGTACTCGGCTACGAACCGAGCGGTCACAGGTTCGAATCCTGTCGAGTGCACCATTTAAGAGTTGTTTATAGCAATATAAGGAACTCGGCTTCAGCCAGTTGTGGTCTGGTTTAAAAACACAAAATGCACTCGTAGCTCAGCTGGATAGAGTACTCGGCTACGAACCGAGCGGTCACAGGTTCGAATCCTGTCGAGTGCACCATTTTAGAGTTGTTTATAGCGATATAAAGAACTTGGCTTCAGCCAGTTGTGGTCTGGTCAAAAAACACAAAATGCACTCGTAGCTCAGCTGGATAGAGTACTCGGCTACGAACCGAGCGGTCACAGGTTCGAATCCTGTCGAGTGCACCATATACCGAAAAGCCCGCGTTTAACGCGGGCTTTTTGCTGTCTGCGATTTGGTTTTTCCTTTCACGCATCCCTTCTCATCAAAATCGACTTGGGCGCTGCGACCTCGTTTCAAGTCGTATCGATAGCTTGTTGTCGATGTCCGAATATTCACCTTGTCCGGTTTGCCGAGAGCGCTTTCGACATCCTGTTGGCTCATGCCGGCAATCACTCGTTGATTGATGATCGCTTCGCGGCGCTGTCTGGCATCGATCAGGTTTCCGCATTTGTCCTGCATGCGACCAATAATGCCCGGTTCTCGGCTCCTGGCTTTCATACTGGATGTTTCTTCGTGGTTGTGTTCCGGCATGATCGCCACGACGGATCCGGGCGAGTAAGGGTGAACTTCCTGTACTGAAAGCAGTTCATCGCTCGCGCAACTCAGGCTGGTGAAGGTGATGCGGCCGTCGGGCGCCTCGCACCGATGCAGAGTGGTGGCAGCCCCGGCGGGCGGCAGGCAGAGCAGGGTGGCGAGTAAAAAGCGGGATGTTGCAGAGCGCATTCGACGTCCTCCTTGACGGTCTACGCTCAAGGGTAGTCGCTACATTTTTCATCGGCGGTGTGTTTTCTTTTCAGGATGAGTCGTCGCATTTGCAAGGATCAGGACGGCGCTCAGGTTTGTTTCGCAAGCGCTTGTTTCGGCCGCGATTTTTTAACGTTTAAAACCGTCAGGCGGTGTATCATTGCGCCCGTCAGCCCCGCCGGGGCTTGTGGAAAACCTCCATGGACTTACCCAGTAGTTACTCAGTAGCCCGTTTCACCAATCATGAATTGACTGATTGATCCTTCCGGCGTGCCCCGCTGCTGGGAGTGGAGTTCGCCTATGTCCGAAATCGAAGTAAAGAAAACACAGGAAAGCCTGCAGGATCGCCTGGCTCAGGTCGTTGAGCTGCTGCAGCGCCAAAAGGTCGTCGAAGACCTGACTCATCGCCAGGAAGGCGCGCACCACGACCGGGTCGAGAACCTGGTTCACCGGCAGAACCTCGTCGAGCTGCAACGCAAGCTCGATGATCTGCACTCCGCTGACGTTGCCTACATCCTTGAAGCCTTGCCGCTGGACGACCGTCTGACGCTCTGGCAACTGGTCAAGGCTGATCGCGACGGCGACATTCTTCTCGAAGTATCCGACTCCGTTCGTGAAACGCTGATCGCCGACATGGACGATCACGAGCTCCTGGCTGCCGCCAAGGACATGGATGCCGACGAACTTGCTGACCTGGCCTCCGAGCTGCCGCGAGACGTCGTCCATGAGCTGATGGAGACACTCGATCAGCAGCAACGCGAGCGTGTGCGTTCGGCCCTGTCCTATGACGAGGAGCAGGTCGGTGCGCTGATGGACTTCGAGATGGTGACCATCCGTGAGGATGTCAGTCTCGAAGTGGTTCTACGCTACCTGCGCCGGCTCAAAGAGCTGCCGGGCCATACCGACAAACTGTTTGTGGTCGATTACGACGGCGTGCTCAAGGGCGTGCTGCCGATCAAGCGTTTGCTGGTCAACGACCCGGAGAAACAGGTCGCTGAAGTCATGGCCAGCGATCCGGTGAGTTTTCACCCGGACGAAGACGCCTATGACGCTGCTCAAGCGTTCGAACGTTACGACTTGATCTCGGCCCCGGTGGTCGACAAGAACGGCAAACTGATCGGCCGTCTGACCATCGACGAAATGGTTGACCTGATTCGTGAGGAAAGCGAAAGCGAAGTCCTCAACATGGCTGGTTTGCGCGAAGAGGAAGACATCTTCGCCTCGGTGTGGAAATCCCTGCGCAACCGTTGGGCGTGGCTGGCCATCAACCTGATCACCGCGTTTGTCGCTTCGCGAGTAATCGGCCTGTTCGAAGGTTCGATCGAGAAACTGGTAGCCCTTGCGGCGCTGATGCCGATCGTGGCGGGTATCGGCGGTAACTCCGGTAACCAGACGATCACCATGATCGTGCGCGCCATGGCGCTCGACCAGGTCAGCACCGGCAACACTTCGCGCCTGATGCGCAAGGAGCTGGCGGTGGCGTTGATCAACGGTCTGGTCTGGGGTGGGGTGATCGGTGTGGTCGCCTACTTGCTCTATGGCAGTTGGTCGCTGGGTGTGGTGATGACGGCGGCGATGACCCTCAATCTGTTACTCGCGGCGCTGATGGGGGTGTTGATCCCGATGACGCTGGCCAAGATGGGCCGCGATCCGGCGATGGGCGCCAGTGTGATGATCACGGCCGTGACCGACAGCGGCGGCTTCTTCATCTTCCTGGGGCTGGCGACGATCTTCCTGCTCTGACCGGCTGCATACAGAAGGCCCGCCAACATGGCGGGCTTTTTTGTGCCCGTTTGATGGGGGATGATGAGTCTGTGCATTGCCAGGCGGCCAATGCGTCAAATCGCAGGCAAAAAAAAGCCAGCAATCATGCTGGCTTGAGATGTTCGGTGTAGCTCAGGACGCGTCTGCGGCCATCTCGGCGTCGTGAGCGATCAGCGACACCAGAGCGTTCTGTTGGCGGTGAGACAGCTGACGGAAACGTTGCAGCAGCTCGCGCTCGTGCAACGACAGCTCCGGGCTGTCCAGGCGCATGCTCAACTCTTCGCCCAGTGCACCTTCCTGAATAAGACTCTGCTCAAGGCGCGCAATGATCTCGGAGTTCATGCTGCGATGATGATTGCGAGCCACCTCGGCAATGCGTTCACGCATTCCGTCTGGCAGACGTACGACGAACTTGTCAGCCGTACGGCTGGAATAAATTGCCTGTTTCAATGGGCGCATATATTTAACCGGTTAGTTCAGGGGAGCGGTTCTCGGGATTGGCCGCAGGATGTGTGGTAGGACAAGCATCCGCGCCAAATGGTTCAACCTGAATTGTTAAGAGGCCCGCATCATGCCTCAAAATTGCCAGATCATTGGCGTCAATTCTGTGACAAATATTGAGCTGGGTAAAGGCGTAATGCCAGCACCAATTATCAGAAATGCGGACTGGTTGGAAAACTTTGCCTCGGCCCGCATCTCTGCCCGCTTCCTGGTGCACATCTGTTGATGTCGTGAGACCTCGGAACGTGCATGCTATGCGGTTTTCAATCCTTGTTCCTTACCAGTACAGGATAGTGGCAATTTGCCGATTTACTAGGGGCAAACACCCGTTGGAGGGCGTTTCAGGATGGATGGCAGGCTTATTTATCTAATGGGGCCCTCCGGTTCAGGCAAGGACAGCTTGATTGAGGCGGCGCATGAGCGATTGCGGGCGATGAACTGCGAAATCATCCGCCGGGTGATCACCCGATCAGCGGAATCGGTCGGTGAAGATGCCATTGGTGTCACGCCCGAGGAGTTCGATAAGCGTCAGCGCGCGGGCGATTTTGCCTTGGCCTGGCACGCCAATGGCCTGGCCTATGGCATCCCGTTAGAAATCGACGAATGGTTGAATGTCGGACGCCATGTGCTGATGAACGGGTCGCGCGCCAACCTGCGCCAGGCTCAGGAGCGCTACCCGACGTTGTTGCCGGTATTGTTGACGGTCAAGGATGACGTGTTGCGTGAGCGCCTGCTGCGGCGTGGTCGCGAGACCCCTGAGCAAATCGACGCCAGGCTGGCGCGCAATGCGTTGTTCAAGGACAGGAGGTCCAGCGATTTGCCTGTACACCTGATCGACAACTCAGGCGCCCTGACAGACGCTGTCAATCAACTGCTGGCGTTGATCCGGCTTAACGCAGTACCGGATCGAACTTGATCTTGCGCCCGGCCACCAGCGCCAGCACAAACAACACCGCAAACACGCCGCAGCCAATCAGGGGCAGGGTGACTTCGGTTTCCTCGAACAGCGAAAAATGCACAACGCCACTCAATAAGGCGAGGATCAGAAATCCTGCAGCTGATTTGGACATGCTGTACTCCTGAAAATATTTCAAAAAACCAGACGTTCAGTAGCGCGCGCCGACAGAGTTTGCTCGGGCGTACTGGCCGTCTGTGCCGCGAAATCGCTGTGATCGCTCAGCACCGCCCACTGCGGCGCTTTCTGCACCTGCAAGTAATGCGGCATGCGCTGGGCCACCGGCTCAGCACCCTCGGGGACAAAATGAAAGCCCACCAACGCCGCCAAGGCGATTGCGTTTGCAAGCAAGAGAGTGCTGTTCATGAGGCCGACTCCGTTTGTTCTGTTATGCAAACAGACAAAGCAGCCGTCATGCCAACAGTCTAACCGCTGTGAAGTCCTTTAAAAACAAGCATTTGGAAGGGTTTTTCAGAAGGCGCAGGTTGCAATCTGCAATGATGACTTTTTGGGGGAGTGCAAATTGCACGGTAAATGTTCCCGCAGCATTGCAAGGCGCCTGCCTACACTTAAAAAGCCGACGGACGACATGACAAATCAAGGGCTGGCCGTTAACATGCACGCCGTCCGTCGCGCCGCTTCCGGTCGTGACAACTCAGTGTCTCAGTAGCTCAATTGGATAGAGCATCCCCCTCCTAAGGGGAAGGTTGGCAGTTCGAACCTGCCCTGGGACACCATCAAATTCCAGGCAAAAGCCCCGGCGCAATTCACATGGCGGCGGGGCTTTTTGCATACGCTGTGTTTTCGATTATTGTGATCGCTCCGTGCGCCTTGTTATTTGGCTAGTTGTCACCGTTTTCCTCGAATTTCCCTATCGAGATTCCTGTCCCGGTTAGATGTCGGCGTCCTTTGACTTCGTAGCTACGTCCGTCATCCCCCGATCCCGGCTTGCGCACGGTGATTTGCGCAAACAACCCGTCCTTTGCGCTGTAAGCGCCGAACCAGTTGTTCATGCGGCCGAGAAAACATTCGTTGCCGATGATCACCGGGAAGTCGGCGACCGACTCGATGGCGTAATAACCGGCCCCGTAGCTGTAGTACTCCTCGCTGTCTTCGGCTGTGGGAGGAATCGGGCAGATGGGGGTTCTCGGCTCGCTGGCATCGCTCGGATCCACTTTCACGTGGGTGAGGGCTTGAGTCAGCGAGCGATGCAGGGCGGGCTCCAGTTTGAATGTCGTCTTGCCGTCCTCATTGTGCTGAGTCCGAGGAACGCTAAGTTGGTAGTCGTAGCGAACCTCGACGATGGGCACTTCGTGGTTGATTTGCAGGGGGCTGAGTAAATACACCCGATCAACCCCGTAGGCGCCGGCGCGATAGGCCGCGTAGATTTTGCCGCGAAGGTTGATCCAGTTGACCGACTGGTTGGCGCCACGGTCGTTGGTGGAGTAGAGCGAGCCGCCAATGGATTCGCCGTCGGACGACGGGGTTCTGCGATTGAACTTGTCGCCGTCACGGCGAAAGGTCTCGACGAACGTGTACAGGCCGGTGCCGCCGGTGTAGGTCTCGACAATCAGGTCACGTTGCCGGTCACCGTCCAGGTCAATCAAGGTAAACATAGTCCGGCCCAAGGCCGTATCAGCGTCGAACTCGGTGGCGCTCAAGGCCTTCCATTCGTCTTGGGAGACACCTTTGGGCCGCGTCTTGGGGAAGTGCGTTCTGTCTGAGAATTGATCGGCGTCCGGGTCGGCAGAAAACGTGGTTCCAGGGCTTTTCAACGACAGTGAGGCGAGTGTCCGTTCCAGGGCAAATTGCGGATCAGTTTTGCTCGCGGCCTGAATACTGTCTTGCAGGTCATCCAACACTTGTTTATCAACGCCATCCGGTTGATGGGCGGCGGACTGTGTCCACTGCGCTTGCAAAAGTTGCAGGCGCTCGCGATAGCGCAGATCCAGGCAGGCAACCTCCTCGACGCATTCATTACGTGTTTTCAACCAGCTACGTTGCGTTTGCTTCAGGTCCGGTTGGGCTTGCGCGGAGATGTTCATCAGTTGCCGATAGAGCATCCCCATCTGCGCATCCAGCTCATACAACCCTTTATTCGCGCAAATCGTCTTTTCGACGGTATTCGAAGCTTTTGTGCAGTCCATTCCAGCCGCCATCGCCTGCTGGAAAAACAGCAGCGCACAGGCGGACACGATGCAACGTCCTTTGATGTACACGAGATAAACCTTGTAGTGGAAAGATGAGCCGGTGCGCAGGGTAATCGCTGGGCGAGGAATCTTGAAGCGTCCGCTTCAGGGAACGTCACTTGTGGCCGATAACCCACTAGGTGACTTAAAAGTCGCGTGAAATCGCTTGATAGCATTTGGCCGGCAGCTATCATCTGCGCGCCTGAAATTGCCCTCACTTCAATTGCCTGGAAATCCTCGATGCTGTCGTATCACCAAAAGAGTTTTCTGATCGTCGATGATTTCTCGGATTTCCGCAGTTCCGTGCGTTCGATGCTGCGCGAGCTCGGGGTCAAGGATGTGGACACCGCCGACACCGGCGAGCAGGCGCTGAAGATGTGTGCGCAGAAGTCCTACGATTTCATCCTGCAGGATTTCCACCTCGGCGACGGCAAGAAGAACGGCCAACAGGTGCTCGAAGACCTGATGTCGGAAAAGCTCATCAGCCATGAAGCGGTGTTTGTCATGGTAACGGCCGAGACCAGTCAGGCGATGGTGCTCAGTGCCCTGGAGCACGAGCCGGATGCGTACCTGACCAAGCCGTTCAACCGTTCCGGTCTGGCCCAGCGCCTGGAGCGTCTGGAGCAGCGCAAGACGTTGCTCAAACCGATTCTGCAAGCCCTTGATCGCGGTAAGCCGGTCGAGGTGCTCAATGCCTGTATTGCGCTGTGCAAGCAGGACATCCGCTATTCGCCGCTGTGCCTGCGTTATCGCGCCGATGCGCTGCGCGACATGAACCAGAATGAGGCTCTCGAACGTCTCTACGACAGCATCATTGCCGACCGGCCGTTGCCGTGGGCGTTTGCCGGGTTGGGCAAATTGTTGTTCAAGCGTGGGCAAGTGGCGCAGGCCAAAGATGTCTATGAAAAAGCGCTGAAAGTGTTCCCGATGATGCCGTCGCTGTACGACGGCATGGCTGATGTGCTGGTCGCCGAGGGCGATACCAAAGGTGCGCAGCGGGTGCTGGAAGAGGCGATTCGGTTGTCGCCGCTGGCGGTGCGTCGGCAAGCATTGCTCGGCAAACTGGCAATGGCCAACGAAGACTTCGACACCGCGTCCCGTGCCTATCGTCAGGCGGTGACGCAGGGTGCGCAGTCGCGCTTCAAGGACCCGGAAAGCAACCTTGGCCTGGCCCATGCCTTGATCAGCAAGGGCAGTGAGCGCGGCCTCGACACCCGCACGCGGCTGGAGATCAACACCACGCTCAGCGCCGTCGCGAAAGAGAACCCGAGCGACCCCGGCCTGCAGATTCGCGCGCGTCTAATGAAGGCCACTAGTCTGCTGCTCAACGATGCCGAGACGGCCGACAAGCTCACCGAGCAAGCGCTGATGCGCCTCGACGGCATGGAGCAGTTCATGAGCCCGGAAGCGGCGTTGCTGGTCGCCAAGCAGTTGCAGATGCTCGGTCAGGCCGAGGCGGGCACCTCGATGCTCAAGAGCTGCGCCGAGATCTACGGTGACGATCCGGCGGTGATGAAAGACATCGCCAAGCTCACCGACGACCCGACTATCCTCAATTCCAGCAACGCCGCCGCCGATCTCAACCGGCAGGGCGTGCGCGTGTACAAGACCGGCAACCTGGTGGAGGCCCGTGAGGTGTTCCGCAAGGCGCTGAAGATGCAACCGAAGAACATCAGTATTGCGCTGAACATGGCCCAGTCGCTGCTGCATGGCACCGACACCAGTGTGCCGTCGGCGGAACTGGAAGAATGTCGGGCCTGCCTGAAAATGGTTGGCCTGATGCCCGACACCGACGCGCGCTATGCGCGTTATCAGAAGCTGAAAAGCAAGGCGTTTGGCGAATGAACCAAGACGAGCAGGCTCTGGATTTCTCCACGGTGATCGCTTCCACCGTTCACGACATGAAGAACTCGCTGGCGATGCTGATGCAGGCCCAAAGCCAGTGGCTGGCGCGCTTGCCCGAAGCGCAACGCGGTGGGGTGGAGCAGGGTGTGATCGACTTCGAGTTCGCCCACCTCAACGGCATGCTGGTGCAGTTGCTTGGGCTGTATAAGCTCGGCGTCAACCAGATGCCGCTGCAACCGGCCTATCACGAGCTCGATGATTTCATCGAGGCGCAACTGGCGGCGCATCAAGAGGTGTTCGCCAGTCGCGGGATCATCGCCACCTATGAGGTCGATCCGCTGAGCCCACTGGGCTTCTTTGATCGCGAGTTGATTGCGTCGGTGCTCGGGAACTGCATCAACAACGCCATTCGCTACGCCCGCGAGTCGCTGCTGATCACCGTCAGTGACGAGGCCGGGCAACTGGTGTTGAGCATCAACGATGACGGCGACGGTTACCCGGCCGAGATGCTCGAACGTCAGGCCGACTACGTGCAGGGCATCAATCACAGCAGTGGCAGCACCGGGTTGGGCCTGTATTTCGCCAGCCGGATTGCCGCGTTGCATCAGCGTAATGGCGTGGTCGGGCACACTGAAATTAGCAACGGCGGGCCATTGGGCGGCGGGGTGTTCAGCCTTTATCTGCCGTGACCCGGATTTTTGTTTGACGCTGCTTGATATTCCGAACAGCCGGAGCCTATTTTGTACGGGTCGCCGTTCGCGGCTCGCACAATAACAAGGATTGCGTCATGACAACCGATGGCCAGCGTTCACTCGCGCAGCGACTGACCGGCATTGATGAGATTGAATGTGTCACGCCGGATTTGAATGGCGTGCCGCGAGGCAAGGTGATGACCGCCGAGGGTTTCCTCGAGGGGCGGCGTTTGCAGATGGCGCGGGGTGTGCTGCTGCAATGCATCATGGGCGGTTATCCGGCAGCGCGCTTTTACGGCAGCGATGACGGCGACCTGGCGCTGGTCGCCGAGCCTTCGATGATCCATCCGTTGCCGTGGAGCGACAAGCCGCGTGCCCTGGCGATTTGCGATGCCGATGAACTGACAGGTGAAAGCTCCAATCTGTCGACCCGTGGTCAGCTCAAGAAGGTCATTGCCCATTACGCCGCGCGAGGCCTGGCGCCGGTGGTGGCGACCGAGCTGGAATTTTTTGTCTTCGCGCCGAACACCGATCCGACCCAACCGTTCCGTCCGCCGGTTGGCCTTGACGGGCGTCGCGAGGATGGCCAATCGGCGTTCAGCGTCAGTTCCAACAACGGTCTGCGGCCGTTCTTCAGCGAAGTCTATAAATGCATGGCTGCCCTCGGTCTGCCGCGCGATACCTTCATGCATGAAATGGGCGTCAGCCAGTTCGAGATCAACCTGCTGCACGGTGATCCGCTGTTGCTGGCCGACCAGACCTTCCTGTTCAAACACCTGCTCAAGGAAGTCGCGCTCAAGCACGGCCTGACCGTGGTGTGCATGGCCAAACCGCTGGCACACACGCCGGGCAGTTCGATGCATATTCACCAGAGCATCGTCGAGATCGCGACCGGCAACAATGTCTTCAGCGACGAGAACGGCCAGCCGACGGCGATGTTCCGTCACTTCATTGGTGGACAGCAGGCGGGCATGGCGGATTTCACCGCACTGTTTGCGCCCAACGTGAATTCCTATCAGCGCCTGTGCCACCCGTATGCGTCGCCGAACAATGCCTGTTGGTCCCACGACAACCGTGCGGCAGGCTTGCGGATTCCGGCCAGTTCACCCGTGGCTCGTCGAGTGGAAAACCGTCTGCCCGGCGCCGACGCCAACCCGTACCTGGCGATTGCCGCGAGCCTGGCCGCCGGCTTGCATGGGATCGAGCATGAGCTGGAACCGACTGCGGCGATTCAGGGTGAGTTCGAAGTGCCGGACAATCTTTCGCTGCCGTGTACCTTGCATGCCGCGCTCGAGCGTCTGAAACGTAGCCAATTGGCGAGGGAACTGTTCGGACAGGAGTTCATCGAAGGCTACATCGCTTCGAAGACCATGGAGTTGACCAGCTTCTTTGATGAAATCACTCCCTGGGAACGGCGTGTTCTAGCAGCCCAGGCCTGACGAACCGTCGCCATCGGGCTATCGTTTGGATAGTCCGATACTTACTGCAAGGAGCCGCTCGGAACGCCGATGCGCCAAATCTGGAAATCCTTTCGAGCGCTGTATTTCGCCTCGCTGATGATGTTGATCGGCTCGGGCCTTCTATCTACTTATCTGGCGTTGCGCCTGGCCGCTGACCATGTCGACGGACTGTGGGTCGGCGCGCTGATGGCGGCCAACTATTTCGGCCTGGTACTGGGCGGCAAGATCGGTCACCGACTGATTGCCCGGGTCGGGCATATCCGCGCGTATTCGGCTTGTGCCGGGATCGTCGGTGCGGCGGTGCTCGGGCATGGCCTGGTCGACTGGCTGCCGGCGTGGCTGGTGCTGCGGACCATCGTCGGCCTGGGCATGATGTGCCAGTACATGGTGATCGAGAGCTGGCTCAACGAGCAGGCCGACGCCAACCAGCGCGGTCTGGTGTTCAGCGGCTACATGATCGCTTCGTATCTGGGGCTGGTGCTCGGTCAGCTGATTCTGGTCATGCACCCGGGCCTCGGCCTGGAGCTGCTGATGCTGGTCGCTCTGTGTTTCGCCCTGTGTCTGGTGCCCGTGGCGCTGACCCGGCGGATTCACCCGGCGCCGCTGCATCCGGCACCGATGGAGCCGCGCTTCTTTATCAAGCGTGTGCCGCAGTCGTTGAGTACGGTGCTGGGTGCTGGTCTGATCATTGGTTCGTTCTACGGTCTGGCGCCGCTGTATGCCTCGCAGCAGGGGCTGTCGACCGAGCAGGTCGGTCTGTTCATGGGTAGCTGCATTTTTGCCGGGCTGCTGGTGCAGTGGCCGTTGGGCTGGTTGTCCGACCGTTATGATCGCGCCTTGCTGATCCGCTGCTTTGCCGGGTTCCTGGCGGTGGCGGCGTTGCCATTGGCCATCTTGCCGCAGGTGCCGCTGGAGGTTTTGTTTGTCGTCGGGTTCATGTGCTCACTGGTGCAGTTCTGTCTGTATCCGCTGGCGGTGGCGTTCTCCAACGATCACGTCGAAGGCGATCGCCGGGTGTCGCTGACGGCGATGCTGCTGGTGACCTACGGGGTTGGCGCGAGTATCGGGCCGCTGCTGGCGGGCGTGCTGATGAAGCTGTTCGGCAGCCAGAGCCTTTACGCGTTCTTCAGCTTCTTTGCGTTGGTGCTGGTGTGGCGCATTCGGCCGAAAGCGGTGACCAATCTGCATCAGGTCGACGATGCGCCGCTGCATCACGTGGCAATGCCGGATAGCATGTCCAGTTCACCTTTGGTGGCGGCCCTCGATCCGCGCGTGGATGAGCAGGTGGTGCAGGAGCAGATGCAGACCCCGGTTGAGCCTGAGCCGGAGCCGGAAGTGGAGCCTGAGATTGCGCCGGAGCCAGTAGTGGAACCAGGGCCCGATGATGGAACCGATAAACCGACGCCAGACATCAGCGGCGCCAGACCCTGACTGCACATTCTTCCTGACACACCACATTGGATGATTTTGCGACTGCTGCGCAGCCGGTCGGGGATAAATCCCCTCACCACAGGGATCTCAGTGTTACTGGGATTTTTAAGCACAAAAAAGGGCAGTCCCGCCAAGGATTGCCCTTTTTTTATTTGCCTGTCCGAATCACAGGTCGTCTTTATCGAACCGGCGTGCTTCACGCTGCAGCTGATAAACGAAGCGCTCGACGTTGCGTGCAGCCGGGCCACTGATGTTGTGGAAGCGCAGGCCGGCGAAGGTGATGTTGAGCTTTTCTTCGAAGTGCAGATAACGCAGTTCGACCGAGGTCGGCTGATTGCCGAACAGCGGGGCGGCGATGAGGCGGTCATAGACCTGGCCCAGTTGCAGACGGTCGGTGATGTCGCCTTCAAAGCGCAGCTTGCAACCGGTGGCGGAAATATCCAGCAGTTTGCCGTTGATCGGCGCCTTGAGTTTTTCGCCGCCGAGTTCGACGCTGACCAGGTCGGTCAGCTTCAGTGCTGCACGAAAGGCGTTGCGGCGCTGGTGGTAGACCACTTCGGTCGGCAGCTCGCCGGTATAGAAGCGATCGCCTTCGGATTCTTCGATGTTCAACGTGCCGGTGCATTCCCAGGCAATGCGCACACCTTCGTGGAAGCCTTCGACCCTGAAGGGCTCGCCCGCCAGCAGGAAGCGCTCACCATCGCGCGGGATCATTTCATCCAGGGCGATGGTCGCGGTTTCGCGGTCGACCTTGATCAGGTAGCTCTGGAAACGCTGGCTGCGCTCATGGAAGGTGATGATCAGCGGGTCGTGGCTTTCTTGCAACTGGCGCAGGTTGCTGGAGATTTCCAGGGGCGTGGTCAGCACCTTTGGTGGCTGCGGAGTATCATCCGCGCTTAGGGCGTTTGGCACGTTTTCTCAATCTCCAGACAAAATTTGACTACGGCTAGCCAGCATTTTGCCAGCATGTTTCGCGGGTTGATAGTGCAGGCACATCGAAAGGCTCACGCCTGGCTGAGCGTACGCGGCTTGGTGGGTTTGGCGAAAGTGCCAGTCGCGTCATACAACGCGGGTGGCTCGCCCCCGGTGAGGATTTTCAGCTGATTGGCCGTGGTGGCCTGCTGAATCTGGATTGACTGGCCGTTTTTGACATTGGCCGCCTGGCACTGGGCAATCAGGTCGGTCAGCACATCGCTCTCGGACAGCAACTGGTCGCCAATACTGGAGTGGCTGGCCAGTTGCTCCAGACCCTGACGGTCGAGCGGCAGGTTGAGGCTGGCAAGGATTTCGCTGCGCTTGCGGCCATGCTGTTCAAGCAGAATGATCAATGCCTGTTTGCGCGCCAGAATATCTTCGAGCAAAGGCATGTCGCGACCGTGCAAGGCGAGGGACTCGGTTTGCAGTAACTCCAGCAATTGTTGAGCTGGAGCAAAGTCGTCGGTGATCAGTTGCAATAAATTAGTGTCGTGCATGGCTGGCCTTGGGTTCTAAGCGTCCAAAAGCCTGGCGCCGGCAAAAGCCTAGCGCTGGGCTTCGAAGTTGAGCAGTTTGCTGGCTACACGGTTGCTGTCGACTTTGTAGCTGCCATCGGCAATCGCTGCTTTCAACTCGGCCACTCGGGCTTTGTCGACGGCAGGCTGATCACGCAGCTTGTCAGTGACCTTCTGCAACTGTTGAGCCTCATTGCTGAGGTGTACCGATTCCCCGCTTTTTGCGGTACTGGCCGTTTCGGCCGGGGTATTCAGCGGCGCGGAGGTGCCGGTTTCGGCGGTTTCCTTGGCGTTGCTGGTACGTGTACTGCCCGTAAGTGACGAGGAGCTGTTCAAACGGCTGAAATCGATGACCATGTTAAAAACCTCTGGGAATTTGGACGCTTGCCATGTTCTCGGCCATTCCCTGGAAAACTTTAGGCTCACTTTGCAATGAGCTGTCTGCACCGAAGCGTGCCCTGCTGCGGCACAGTTTAGGGAAGCAACGGGACCGGCGCCAGTTTTCTGCGTGAGCGTTTTACATGGCCACTTCCACTTGGCCCGGCGCGATGACTTGCGCCTTGATCACCCGGTTGGAGTTGAGGTTTTTCACTCGAATCTGTTCTTTCAAGCCGCCATTGGCCAGGGCCTCACCGGGCATGCGCACGGCGAGCGTACCGCTGCGGGCGATGATGACCACTTGATCACCCTTGCGCACCACTTCTGCCTGTTCCAGATGCACCAGGGTAATCACCTGATCGGCGACCGTTGGTCGGGTCAATTTCTGTCCGATGGCTTCATCCACCGACGTCAAAAAACCTTGATTGATCTGACTGACGTCGCGTTCACGCAAGGTCACGTCCTGCGGCCCGATAATCCCGGCGCGTTTGAGCGGTCGTGTGGTGGTGACAATCTCGCGAAACAGGCGGACTTGAGCGGGCACGAACACCGTCCACGGCGAGCTTCCCTCGCAGCGAACCTTGACAGTTACCCGACCCAGCGGACGTGCCGGACTCTCCAGTGACGCTGTCAATTCCTTGTCGCACATAGGCATGCGCATACGCGGGTCGAGCTGGTTGACCTCGATTTCATAGCGGCCTTCCGTTTGACTGGTAGCCAGATAGTCTTCTACGGTGAATTCAAGAAAGCCCTGAGTGACGCCGATAAGCATGTCAGGCAAGGTAACCGTATCGGCACCGGCAGGGCTGCCAGCGAAAAAGAAGCAGACGGCAGACACCGCGCACAGCGCTTTGCGGGTGCGGCAGGTCAGGCGTCGAAAAAATGTCGTTTGAGCGTTCATACGAGTTAAAAAGCAAGCGCCGTGCCGTTTAGCAATGAATGTGCGTCGCAACAACACTTGGCGTTGGTGTAGGAGTCTGGGCATGGCTGGTGTAATGGATTCGGTGAACCAGCGCACGCAACTGGTAGGGCAGAATCGCCTGGAGCTGTTGTTGTTCCGTCTCGACGGTCAGCAGCTCTACGGAATCAACGTGTTCAAGGTACGGGAAGTGCTGCAGTGCCCGTCGCTGACGTTGATGCCCAAGTCCAGTCCTGTCGTGTGCGGGGTAGCGAATATCCGGGGGGCGACCATTCCGATCCTTGATCTGGCAATGGCAACCGGCTCGGGGGCGTTGAAAGACAAGAACAACCCGTTCGTGATCATCACGGAGTACAACACCAAGACCCAGGGTTTCCTGGTCCGCTCGGTGGAGCGCATCGTCAACATGAACTGGGAAGAGATCCATCCGCCGCCCAAGGGCACGGGTCGCGATCACTACCTGACCGCGGTGACTCGAGTCGACAATCAGTTGGTCGAAATCATCGATGTCGAGAAGGTGCTGGCGGAAGTTGCGCCGACGCCGGAAGCGATTTCGGTCGGTGTGGTCGATGTCGAGACCCAGAGCAAGGCGCTGTCGCTGCGGGTGCTGACGGTCGATGACTCGTCGGTGGCGCGCAAGCAGGTCACGCGTTGCCTGCAGACGATCGGTGTCGAAGTGGTGGCGCTGAACGACGGCAAGCAGGCGCTGGATTACCTGCGCAAGCTGGTCGATGAGGGCAAGAAGCCGGAAGACGAGTTCCTGATGATGATTTCCGACATCGAGATGCCGGAGATGGACGGGTACACCCTGACGGCGGAAATTCGCAACGACCCGCGCATGCAAAAGCTTCATATCATCCTGCATACTTCGTTGTCGGGGGTATTCAATCAGGCGATGGTCAAGAAAGTCGGTGCAGATGACTTCCTGGCCAAATTCCGTCCTGATGACCTGGCATCCCGGGTAGTCGACCGGATCAAAGCAGCAGATATCAGCTAGGGGCCTTCTGCCCCTGGCGGTCAACACGATTTAAGAGGCGGCATCATTGTCTACGGGTAATTTGGATTTCGAACAGTTCCGGGTCTTCCTGGAAAAGGCCTGTGGCATTTTGCTCGGTGAAAACAAGCAGTACCTGGTCTCGAGCCGTCTCAACAAACTGATGGAGCAGCAAGGCATCAAGTCCCTGGGTGAGCTGGTACAGCGCATCCAGACCCAGCCGCGCAGCGGTTTGCGCGAGCAGGTGGTCGATGCCATGACGACCAACGAAACCCTGTGGTTTCGTGACACCTATCCGTTTGAAGTCTTGAAGAACAAGGTATTGCCCGAGGCAATCAAGGCCAGCCCCAACCAGCGTCTGCGGATCTGGTCGGCGGCGTGCTCGTCGGGTCAGGAACCGTACTCGCTGTCGATGTCGATCGATGAGTTCGAGCGCACGAATCTTGGCCAGTTGAAGATGGGCGTGCAGATTGTGGCGACTGACCTGTCCGGTCTCATGCTGACCAACTGCAAGACTGGCGAGTACGACAGCCTGGCGATCGGTCGCGGTTTGTCCGCTGATCGACTGCAGCGTTACTTCGACCCGAAAGGGCCGGGGCGCTGGGTGATCAAGGCGCCGATCAAGAACCGGGTGGAATTCCGTTCGTTCAACCTGCTCGACAGCTATGCCGCGCTGGGCAAGTTCGACATCGTGTTCTGCCGCAACGTGCTGATCTACTTCTCCGCCGAGGTGAAGAAGGACATCCTGTTGCGCATTCACAGCACGCTGAAGCCGGGCGGGTATCTGTTCCTTGGCGCCTCCGAAGCGCTGAACGGTTTGCCGGATCATTACCAGATGGTCCAGTGCAGCCCGGGGATTATTTACCAGGCGAAATAACCGCATCGGCAACACGAAAATAACGGGAGACCCCAAAGGCCTCCCGTTTTTTTATGCCCGAATTATTTTCTACGGACACCACACCCCCTGTGGGAGCGAGCCTGCTCGCGAAAGCGGTCTGACACGCCGCCTTCGCGAGCAGGCTCGCTCCCACAGGGGATCTGCGTTGACCTGGCAAGGACGGCAAGCGGCAGAAAAGCGGCATCCGGCGGAAACCAGTTGCCGCTTTTCTGGCATTGCCGCTTTGCCGACCCCTGGCAAAACCCCGGTTTACGGGCGTTTTTTGGTTTGGCACGGCGCTTGCTAAAGCTCAGGTACGAAAAACCGGTCACCCGAAGGTTCCCGACATGAGCATCAGCTTCGATAAAGCGCTCGGCATTCACGAAAAGGCATTGGGCTTTCGCGCCCAGCGTGCCGAAGTGCTGGCCAACAACATCGCCAACGCCGATACCCCGAACTACAAGGCTCGGGATCTGGACTTCTCCAAAGTGCTTGAAGCACAGACCCAGAAGAACGCCAACGGCACCATCGCCCTGAACATGACCAACAGCCGTCACATCGAAGCTGAAGGCCTGGGCAATGGCGACGAGTCGCTGATGTATCGCACGCCGATGCAGCCTTCGATCGACCAGAACACCGTGGACGCTCAGCTGGAACAGTCCAACTACGCGGAAAACGCCGTGGGCTTCCAGGCCAGCTTCACCCTGCTCAACAGCAAATTCAAAGGGCTGGTGTCAGCCCTGCGCGGAGAGTAATCCATGTCCCTGTCCAGCGTTTTCAACATTGCCGGCAGCGGCATGAGCGCCCAAACCACGCGTCTGAACACCGTGGCTTCGAACATCGCCAACGCCGAAACCGTCTCCTCGAGCATCGACCAGACCTATCGCGCCCGTCACCCGGTGTTCGCCACCATGTTCCAGGGCGGCCAGAACAGCGGCAGCAACTCGCTGTTCCAGAGCCAGGACGCAGCAGGGCAGGGCGTGCAGGTGCTCGGTGTGGTCGAAGACCAGAGCAACCTCGAAGCGCGCTACGAGCCGAACCATCCGGCCGCTGACGCCAAAGGCTACGTCTACTACCCGAACGTCAATGTGGTGGAAGAAATGGCTGACATGATTTCCGCGAGCCGGTCGTTCCAGACCAACGCCGAAATGATGAACACCGCCAAAACCATGATGCAGAAGGTACTGACCCTCGGTCAGTAATAAGGGGCGACTGCCATGAGTGTTACCGATACCACCAGCAGCCTGAGCATGAATGACATCCTGGCGAACTCGTCGAAAAAGACCAGTTCGACCGCCGATGGCATCGCTTCGGCCACCAACAGCTCCACCGGCGGCCAGGCTCTGGGCAAGGATGCGTTCCTGCAACTGCTGGTCACCCAACTGAAGAACCAGAACCCGCTCGATCCGCAGGACAACAGCGCCTTCGTGGCGCAGTTGGCGCAGTTCAGCAGCCTCGAGGGCATTACCACCCTCAACAGCACCGTCAGTTCGCTGGCCGGCAACTACAACTCGTCGCAAGCCCTGCAGGCGTCGTCGCTGGTCGGTCGCAACGTGATCGTGCAGACCAACAGCGTGCAGATGGACGACCCGAGCAAGGGGATGACCGGTTCGGCCACCGTTCCGTCGTCGATTGCTGGCGGCACGGTCACCATCACCGACAGCAGCGGCACCGCGGTTCGCACCATCGATCTGGGTAGCCGCGCTGCAGGCAACGCGAGCTTCACGTGGGACGGCAAGGACAAGGACGGCAACCTGGTGAAGGCCGGTACTTATACCGTCAAAGCCAACGCGTCGATCAATGGCACCTCGACCGACCTGGCGACCTACCTGCCAGCCACGGTCAACAGCGTGACCATCAGCCAGACCGGTGGCGAGCTGATGCTCAACCTGTCCGGCAAGGGCACCGTCGCCCTGTCCAAAGTACAAACCATTGGTATATAGAGCCGACTAACCGGCACAAAGGAGTGGAATATGTCTTTCAATATCGGCCTTAGCGGTCTCTATGCAGCCAACAAACAACTGGACGTGACCGGCAACAACATCGCCAACGTTGCGACCGCCGGTTTCAAATCGTCCCGTGCAGAATTCGAAGACGTGTACTCGGCCACGCGCCTGGGTACCGGCAGCAAGGTCATCGGTAACGGTGTGCGCCTGGCCAACGTTTCCCAGCAGTTCACTCAGGGTGACATCAACAACACCGGTAACGTGCTGGACATGGGCATCAACGGTTCCGGCTTCTTTACCATGAGCAACAACGGCTCGATCTCCTACACTCGCGCCGGTACGTTCAAGGTCGACAACAATGGCTACATCACCAACACTGACTACACCTCGCGTCTGCAAGGCTACGGTGTGGATGCCAACGGCAAGGTCATCAACGGTGTGCTGACCGACCTGAAGATCGACACCTCGAACCTGGCGCCGAAATCCACCTCGCTGGTGACTTCGACCATCAACCTGGATTCGACCGCTCCAGTGATCGACGACACAGTGGCGGCCGGCAAGTTCGACCCGACCAACCTTGCGACTTACACCAAGTCGTTCAGCACGCCGATCTATGACAGCCAGGGCAACATGCACCCGATGGATCAGTACGTGGTGAAAACCGGTGCCAATACCTGGAAGGTGTACACCCTGGTAGACGGTCGTAACCCTGACGCTACCGGTAGCGATCCAAAAGTCACCGCACCCGTGCCTTCGACCATGAGCTTTGACTCCGCTGGCAAGCTGACTCAGGTCAGCACCCTGCCTGGCCCGGTGATCAGCAGCGACTTGAAACTCAGTGGCTGGGTCCCGGGTAACGTGGTCAACGGTACCTTCAAACCCAATGGTGCAGCCGCGAACCCGGCCGGCATCACCATTTCGATGGCGAAGACCACCCAGTACAACGCAGACACCGCGCGTTCGATCCCGACTCAGGACGGTTATGCCACTGGCCAGATCACGAACCTGACCATCGACGGCACCGGTACCTTGTTCGCCAACTTCAGCAACAACCAGAACAAGGCCATCGGTCAGGTTGCGCTGGCCAGCTTCACCAACGAACAAGGCCTGCAAGCGGTCGGCGGCACCAGCTGGAAGGAAACTTTCGCTTCGGGTATTCCGGGCTACGACGCTCCGGAAACCGGCACGCTGGGTTCCATCCAGTCCAACTCGCTGGAAGAGTCCAACGTTAACCTGACCAACGAGCTGGTGGACCTGATCAAGGGCCAGAGCAACTATCAGGCGAACGCCAAGACCATTTCGACTCAGAGCACCATCATGCAGACCATCATTCAGATGACCTGATTGCGGTTTCTGGTTGTGCAAGGGAGCCCCTCTTTTTGAGGGGCTTTTTTGTGGGGTTTTTGGGGGCATATCCGTTGCTGCGGTAACGGCTTCTTATGGTTTCGCCCTGACGGCCGACTCCCTTTGGCAAACGCCCCAAAGGAAGCAAAGGTCTGTACCCCAACGTACGGCCCTCGCCGTGGCTCGGGTTCCTTCGCTGCGGGATTCATCCGGGCGCATCTCCTCCGGTTTGCTTCGCTGCACCTCCTCTCGATGTGTTC
>NZ_NQYG01000002.1:0-73659 GCF_002878485.1 Pseudomonas sp. AD21 | reverse complement strand
TTCCTCCCCCGGATAAACCCCGGAACGAGGCCTGCCGACGGGGCCGGTACGGCAAGATCAAAAGCTGCAGCCGAGCTTGCGCTCATCCTGTTGAGTGGTGAAAAGCGGATGCGGTGGACTGTTGATTTCTGTGGGAGCTGGCTTGCCAGCGATGGCGGCCTGCCAGCCAACCACTTCTGACAGATGTGCTCATCCTCTGAGCTGCCGAAGGCTCGGGTCGCGTTCGGACGATCTTTTGATCTTTGGCAGCAGCAGTAGAGGTCAAAAGATCACAGCCTCGTTTTACTTCACGGCTCCCAGGTAAATGGCGGACAAAAGAAAACCCCCGACAAACCAGAGGTCTGTCGGAGGTTTTCTTTTGTCTGGAACGTATCAGGCGTTTCGCAACGCCTGATCGGCTCAGCTTATTGGCAAGCTTCGCAATCCGGCTCGTCGATCGCGCAAGCCTTTGGCACTGGCGCCGGGCCGGCTGGAGCTGCCAGGACCGAGTCGTCGCCGTGGTTGCCGCCGCTGGAAACAGCGTTCAGCTTGCCGGTGTTGATGGTCGACTTCTCGGTGCTGGTCGCGGCCAGGGCACGGAGGTAGTAAGTGGTTTTCAGGCCACGGTACCAGGCCATGCGGTAGGTCACGTCGAGCTTCTTGCCCGAGGCGCCGGCGATGTACAGGTTCAGCGACTGAGCCTGGTCGATCCACTTCTGGCGACGGCTGGCGGCGTCAACGATCCACTTGGTATCCACTTCGAAGGCAGTCGCGTAGAGCTCTTTGAGTTCTTGCGGGATGCGCTCGATCTGCTGAACCGAACCGTCGTAGTACTTCAGGTCGTTGATCATGACCGAGTCCCACAGACCGCGAGCCTTGAGGTCGCGAACCAGGTACGGGTTGATCACGGTGAATTCGCCCGACAGGTTCGATTTCACATACAGGTTCTGGTAGGTCGGTTCGATCGACTGCGAGACGCCAGTGATGTTGGCGATGGTCGCGGTCGGTGCGATGGCCATGATGTTGGAGTTACGAATGCCTTTCTGTACACGGGCGCGAACCGGTGCCCAGTCCAGGGTTTCGTTCAGGTCGACATCGATGTACTTCTGGCCACGAGCTTCGATCAGGATCTGTTGCGAATCCAGCGGCAGGATGCCTTTGGACCACAGCGAACCCTGGAACGTCTCGTAAGCGCCGCGCTCGTCAGCCAGGTCGCAGGAAGCCTGGATCGCGTAGTAGCTGACCGCTTCCATCGACTTGTCGGCGAATTCGACGGCAGCGTCGGAACCGTAAGGGATGTGTTGCAGGTACAGCGCGTCCTGGAAGCCCATGATGCCCAGACCGACCGGACGGTGCTTGAAGTTGGAGTTCTTCGCTTGTGGCACCGAGTAGTAGTTGATGTCGATAACGTTATCGAGCATGCGCACGGCGGTGTTCACGGTGCGTTCCAGCTTGGCGGTGTCCAGCTTGCCGTTGACGATGTGGTTCGGCAGGTTGATCGAGCCCAGGTTGCAAACGGCGATCTCGTCCTTGTTGGTGTTCAAGGTGATCTCGGTGCACAGGTTCGAGCTGTGAACCACGCCGACGTGCTGCTGCGGGCTGCGCAGGTTGCACGGGTCTTTGAAAGTCAGCCATGGGTGGCCGGTTTCGAACAGCATGGAGAGCATTTTGCGCCACAGGTCTTTGGCCTGGATGGTCTTGAACAGCTTGACCTTGCCTGGGTACTCGGTCAGGGCTTCGTAGTACTCGTAACGCTCTTCGAAGGCTTTACCGGTCAGGTCGTGCAGGTCCGGTACTTCGGATGGCGAGAACAGGGTCCACTTGCCGTCATCGAAGACGCGCTTCATGAACAGGTCAGGGATCCAGTTGGCAGTGTTCATGTCGTGGGTACGACGACGATCATCACCGGTGTTCTTGCGCAGTTCGATGAACTCTTCGATGTCCATGTGCCAGGTTTCCAGGTAGGCACACACAGCGCCCTTGCGCTTGCCACCCTGGTTAACGGCTACAGCGGTGTCGTTCACTACTTTGAGGAACGGAACCACGCCTTGGGATTTGCCGTTGGTGCCCTTGATGTACGAACCCAGAGCACGAACAGGCGTCCAGTCGTTGCCCAGGCCGCCAGCGAATTTGGACAACATGGCGTTGTCGTGGATCGCGTGGTAGATGCCCGACAGGTCATCCGGCACGGTGGTCAGGTAGCAGCTCGACAGCTGTGGACGCAGAGTACCGGCGTTGAACAGGGTCGGGGTCGACGACATGTAGTCGAAGGACGACAGCAGGTTGTAGAACTCGATCGCACGGTCTTCTTTGTGCTTCTCTTCGATCGCCAGGCCCATGGCCACACGCATGAAGAAGATCTGCGGCAGTTCGAAACGCACGCCATCCTTGTGGATGAAGTAACGGTCGTACAGGGTTTGCAGGCCCAGGTAGGTGAATTGCTGATCACGCTCGTGGTTGATCGCCTTGCCCAGTTTTTCCAGGTCGAAGGAGGCCAGCACAGGGTTCAGCAGTTCGAACTCGATACCTTTGGCGATGTAAGCCGGCAGTGCCTTGGCATACAGGTCGGCCATTTCGTGGTGAGTGGCGCTTTCGGCCACGCCCAGGAAGCCCAGGCCTTCGGCACGCAGGGTGTCCATCAGCAGGCGGGCGGTCACGAACGAGTAGTTCGGCTCGCGCTCAACCAGCGTACGGGCGGTCATCACCAGTGCGGTGTTGACGTCGGTCAGGGCCACGCCGTCGTACAGGTTTTTCAGGGTTTCGCGCTGGATCAGGTCGCCGTCGACTTCTTCCAGACCTTCGCACGCTTCGGTGACGATGGTGTTCAGGCGGCCCATGTCCAGCGGCGCCAGGCTACCGTCGGCACGGGTGATGCGGATCGACGGGTGCGCGTTGACCGCTTCTTCGGCCGGAGCGTGGGCTGCGCGTTCTTTCGAACGACCGTCACGGTAGATCACGTAGTCGCGAGCAACTTTCTGCTCGCCGGCACGCATCAGGGCCAGTTCGACCTGATCCTGGATTTCTTCGATGTGGATGGTGCCGCCCGAAGGCATGCGACGCTTGAAGGTCGCGGTGACTTGTTCGGTCAGGCGGGCCACGGTGTCGTGGATTCGCGACGAAGCGGCAGCGGTGCCGCCCTCAACTGCGAGAAACGCTTTGGTGATAGCGACGGTGATCTTGTCATCGGTGTAAGGAACGACAGTGCCATTACGCTTGATCACGCGCAGTTGACCAGGCGCGGTGGCAGCCAGATCCGAATTCGAATCGGCGGCCTGCGGCAAGGTGCCCTGCGGGTTCTCGCGAGTTGTGTCGGTTTGCATGGGTGTCTCCACGTTCTCTATGTTTGTTTGGGCACCATCAAGGTGCCCACCGTTCCGTCCTGAAGCACTACAACCGGCACGCGCCGGGTATAACGACTTCGGGACAGTTCAGGAAGGGGGCCTTATGGGCGCCGCTTCCATGCCGAAGTCTTCGGTGCACGCGATACGCGTGAGACCGCATTCCTTTCGGGGAGCAGATTCGTCACTGCAACACCCGTACCGTTATCGTCGTGGTCGACTGAAAAACGGTAGCCATCCGCAGGCGCGGTTTGGGCTTTCGAAAATACGTTTGGTTCAACCCGACAATGGCAATAAAAAGCCTTGAATTCACTGTCCGGTTTGTGTTTGGTTTTTTGTGCAAACCCCTACATGTAGGGTTTTTTTACGCACGGGCTACAAGATAATGCGTTTTAGGGGGGGAATGCAACGGACAGCCTGTGGATAACCCTGTGCGTAAATTGTGTGCGAAATGGCGAAGCAGCGTGTAGGCCGCGAACCTGCTGAGCTAGACCGTTTGTCACTGTTTTTCACTTGGGAAAAACGCTTCAGCGGATTTTTAAGGGCGCGAACCCTATCACAAAAAACCGCCTTGTCCGAACGCATTTGGCGACTTGTGTTCTGGCTGTACGCCGTTTATACAATCGAGCGGTGTTTACCCATTCTTATCCTCCCGAAAGATGACAAAAAGACGGGAGGATTCAGAAAAAACTGTAGGAGCGAGCCTGCTCGCAATGATGGCGGCACATTGGATTTAATGTCGACTGACCCACCGCTATCGCGAGCAGGCTCACTCCTGCAGGGGAAGGTGTCTGGTGGGGCAATCGTCTCCTTTATAAATAAAAAATAGAAAAGCAGAGGTCACCGGTGGAGCAAGAAGCGTGGCAGGTGTTGATAGTCGAGGACGACCAGCGTCTGGCCGAACTCACCCGCGAATACCTGCAAGCCAATGGATTGCGCGTGGAGATCGAAGGCAACGGCGCACTGGCAGCGGCGCGGATCATCAAAGAGCAGCCGGACCTGGTGATCCTCGACCTGATGCTGCCCGGTGAAGACGGCCTGAGCATCTGCCGCAAGGTTCGTGACCGCTATGACGGGCCGATCCTGATGCTCACCGCCCGCACCGACGATGCCGACCAGATCCAGGGGCTGGATCTCGGCGCTGACGATTACGTGTGCAAACCCGTGCGTCCACGGTTGTTGCTGGCGCGGATCCAGGCCTTGCTGCGACGCAGTGACACGGCCGAACCTCTCGCGGAAAAAAGCCGTCGTCTGCAGTTCGGCCCGCTGGTGGTGGACAACGCCTTGCGCGAAGCCTGGCTCAGTGACAGCGGCATCGAACTGACCAGCGCCGAGTTTGACCTGCTCTGGCTGCTGGTGTCGAATGCCGGGCGAATCCTGTCTCGCGAAGAAATCTTCACCGCGCTGCGCGGCATCGGCTACGACGGCCAGGACCGTTCGATCGACGTGCGCATCTCGCGCATCCGCCCGAAAATCGGCGATGACCCCGACCACCCGCGCCTGATCAAGACCATCCGCAGCAAAGGCTACCTGTTCGTTCCTGAAGCCTGCGTGGATCTTGCCCTGTGAACTCGATCTTCCTGCGCATCTACGGCGGCATGTGCGCGGCGCTGATTCTGGTGGCGGTGCTCGGCGTGCTGGCGCTGCATCTGCTCAATCAGGTGCGCAGCGAGCAGTACCGCGAGCGCCTGGCCCACGGTACGTTTTCACTGATGGCCGACAATCTGCAACCGATGAACGAAACCGAGCGCCATCGGGCGCTGCTGGTGTGGGAGCGTTTGCTGGGGATTCCGCTGGCGCTGAAGAAGTTTTCCGAGACCGATCTGGATCTGTCCCAGCGCACTCGGGTGCAGCACGGTCAGGCGCTGGTGGAGCAGACCGGCCCGCATGCGGCGCGGGTCTATCGGCTGGTCAGCGATAAAGAGCAACTGGTGCTCACCGGCGACGTGCAGCAGATCAGCGAGCAGTTGGCGCGGGCGACTATTTACCTGTTGGCCGATGAGCTGGTGCGTTTCCCCGTCGGCGAACAGCCCAAGCGGCTGGCACAGTTAAAGGAAGAGAAGGGCTTCGGTTTCGATCTGCGCCTGGTCACGGTGAGCGAAGCCGACATGGACGAAGACCAGAGCCGTCGCGTGTCCGAGGGCGATACGGTGATGGCGCTGGGCAAGGGGGGGGACTCGATCCGGGTGTTTGCCGGCATGGTCGGTACACCGTGGGTGCTGGAGATCGGCCCGCTGTATCAGATGAATCCATACCCGCCGCAATGGCTGGTGCTGATCGCTGCCCTCGGCCTGAGCCTGATCGGTCTGATCGTTTATCTGCTGGTGCGTCAGCTCGAACGGCGTTTGCGCGGCCTGGAAGCGGCGGCCACGCGCATTGCCAAGGGCAGCCTGGAAACCCGTGTGCCGGCCCGGGGCGCCGATTCGGTGGGGCGCCTGGCGTCGGCATTCAACGGCATGGCCGAGCACTTGCAGCAGTTGCTGGCGATCCAGCGTGAGCTGGTGCGTGCGGTGTCCCATGAACTGCGTACGCCGGTGGCGCGCCTGCGTTTCGGGCTGGAGATGATCGGCTCGGCGACCACCCCGCAGGCGCTGGAAAAGTACCGTGAGGGCATGGACCACGACATCGAGGACCTCGATAAGCTGGTCGACGAAATGCTCACCTATGCGCGGCTGGAACAGGGTTCCCCAGCGCTGACCTTTCAACGGATCGATCTTGATGCACTGGTCAATCAGGTGATCGAAGAGCTGGCGCCGTTGCGCGCCGAGGTCACGGTGCAGCGCGGGTTGTGCTTGTCAGCGGCGGATAACGACGGCGCCTGGGTCGAGGCCGAACCGCGCTTCCTGCACCGGGCGTTGCAGAATCTGGTGAGCAATGCGATGCGCCATGCACGCTCGAACGTGACGGTGAGTTATCAGGTCGGGCAGTTGCGCTGTCGGGTGGATGTCGAGGATGACGGGCCGGGTGTGCCGGAGTCGGCTTGGGAGCGCATCTTCACCCCGTTCCTGCGTCTGGATGACAGTCGCACCCGGGCGTCAGGCGGGCATGGCCTGGGGCTGTCGATTGTGCGGCGGATCATCCACTGGCACGACGGCCGGGCGCTGATCAACAAGAGCAAGAGTCTGGGTGGGGCTTGTTTCAGTCTGATCTGGCCGCGCCATCAGGAACGCCGCTGAGTTTTGTGGCAACCGTGATGCCGCCTTCGCGAGCAGGCTCGCTCCCACGGGGGAATGCATTTCAAAGTGTGGGAGCGAGCTGAACGGGTCAAGTAATCCCGGACACCGATTACGCCTTCGCGAGCAAGCTCGTTCCCGCAGGGGGGGCGCATTCCTAAGTGTGGGAGCGGGCTTGCTCGCGAAGGCGGCGGAGCAGTCGCTGAAAAATTTTCAGGCAGAAATGCTCACCAGACTCAACAACTGCCCGTCCTGCAGCCCAAATTGCGCATCAAGCTCGGTGCCGTTACGCCATTCGCTCGACAAATCCGTCAACAACCGCAAGCGCACCTGACCCAGCTCTGTCCACTCCAGCACTTCAGCGTGCTCGAAGTAAAAGCGTTTTTGCACAATCGGGTACAGCGCCTTGAACAGGCTCTCTTTCACCGAAAACGTCAGCGTCACCCATAACCCCAGTTGCTCGCGCGAGCCGGCGGCCATGCGCTGCAGTTCCGCTGGAGTCAGGATTTCTGCGGACAGGCGTTCGGCGCGATCATTGTCGAGCAGGTTTTCCAGGTCCATGCCCAAACCGCGCCAGTGCTGTTTATTGGCGACGATCGCTGCGGCGCGCCCGGTGCTGTGGGTGATCGAGCCGCAGATGTGCGCCGGCCACACCGGGGCGCGATCTTCACCGATCGCCGGGATCACGCTTGAGCCTTCGAGCTGCTGCAACGCGGCCCGGGCGCAGATCCGCCCGGCGAGAAACTCGGCCTGACGCTTGGCCACCGAGCGCTGAATGCTCGGCGGCGGCTCGACTGCGCTGCGCTGAAAGTCATCGCCCAGCAGTTGTTTCGGGTCGAAACGGGTGCTGAGCAGCACGGTGTCAGGCAAGACCGTCGGCAACGGCCAGTGGCTGTCGAGTGGGGTGCAGCAGGCGGGGAGGGCGGGGGTGAGATTCATGGCGGGCATTTTGCCGGTTAGTCGGGGCAAGGTCGAGATCGGTGGTGCGGCTTTCGCGAGCGAGCTCGCTCCCACACTGGATCTGCGTCGATCACAAATCCCTTGTGGGAGCGAGCCTGCTCGCGAAGGCCGCGCCGCGACGTCTCAGATCAGCTGAAGATATTCAGGAAAAACGCCTTCATGTCCGCCCACGATTTTTCATCGGCGGCCTTGTTGTAACCGATATCCGGGCCACCGTGATCGCCGTGGCTCAAGCGATCGGCGTCGGGATTGGTGAAGCCGTGCTTGGCGCCATCCAGGCTGACGAATTTGTAGACGGCGCCGGCCTTGTCCATTTCCGCCTTGAACGCGGTGACGTTATCCGCCGTCACCATGCTGTCGAGGGCACCATGCTCGACCAGAATCTTCGCCTTCACACTGCCCGGCGTGGCCGGGGTGGTGGTCGCCAGCGCGCCATGGAAACTGACCACGCCTGCCAGTGGCTCGCCTTGACGCGCCGCGTTGAGCACCACGCCACCGCCGAAGCAATAGCCGATGGCGGCGATTTTATTCACATCGGTCTGCGGCTGTTTCTTCAGCAGATCCAGCCCGGCCTCGAAGCGCTTGCTGGACGCGGTGGCATCCTGGGTCGCGGCCTGCATGAACGCCATCGCATCTTTCGGGTGCTCGGTGTTCTTGCCTTCGCCGTACATGTCGATCGCCAGCGCGCTGTAACCCAGTTCGGCGAGGTCGCGGGCGCGGCGCTTGGCGTAATCGTTCAGGCCCCACCATTCGTGCACCACCACCACGCCCGGGCGCTTGCCCTTGATCGCGTCGTCGTAGGCGTAGTAGCCGATCAGTTTTGTGCCGTCGGCGCTCTGGTAGGGAATCTCCTGAGTCTTGATCGCAGCGTTGGCCAGGCTGCTGGCAGCGAGCAGGGCGAGGGCGAGGAACAGGCGCATGGTCGGTCTCCTTATCGAAAAGTGGTCAGGACAGCCTAGTCGATTTGATTCAGCGCAGGTTCAGAGAGCGTTCAGGGGAGGTACAGGGGCAGGTCAGTAACCTTGCGCCATACCCAAACAGCACTGTGAAAGAGGAAACTCGATGACTCGTCTGAACAAACTGCTGCTGGCTTTTACCTTGTTGGGCTCCAGCATTGCGGCACATGCCGATGACACCACTAACTTCGCCGGCCTGACATTCGGCCAGACCAGTGACAAGGTCAAAAAGTCCCACGCACTGAACGACAACCTCGGCCACCCGGACGCCAGCGGCGCGATCGACGGCAACAACACCTACGGCGTGCGCCTGGGGCAGCAAAACTCGCAAGGTCGCTACTACGCCACCTACGACAACGTGTCCGGTTCGCACAATGGCATTAAACTGCGCCAGGAAAACCTGCTGGGCAGCTACGATCTGTTCTATCCGGTGGGCGGCAGCACCCAATTGTTCGGTGGTGCAACGGCCGGTTTGACCAAGCTGACTCAGGATTCGCCAGGCTACAGCCGTGACAGCGACATCGGTTACACCGTCGGCGGCCAGGTCGGTGTGCTGCAGCAAGTGGCGCAAAACGTTTCGGTCGAACTCGGTTACCGTTACCTGATGAGCAACGCCAGCACTGAAATGAAAGAGCGCGGCGGCGGCAAGCAAGGCTCGCTGGACTTGACCAGCAGCGCCCAGACTTACCTGTCGGCCAACTACGCTTTCTAGAAAAGCGATTCGCGAGGGCAAGTGCCAGGCGAAATCAGGGTGGGAGCGGGCTTGCTCCCACAGGTGTGTTGTTGGCGTTATCGATTTACCCGGGAGAGCGTTATGAAACTGTTGGTCGTCGAAGATGAAGCGCTGTTGCGCCATCACCTGCAAACCCGCCTGACGGAGAGCGGTCACGTGGTCGAGTCCGTGGCCAATGCCGAAGAGGCGCTGTACCAGACCGGACAGTTCAACTTCGATCTGGCAGTGATCGATCTCGGTTTGCCGGGCATGGGCGGTCTGGACCTGATCCGCCAGTTGCGCTCGAGCGGCAAGACGTTTCCGATCCTGATCCTCACCGCGCGCGGCAACTGGCAGGACAAGGTCGAAGGCCTCGCCGCCGGTGCCGACGACTACGTGGTCAAGCCGTTCCAGTTCGAAGAGCTCGACGCGCGACTCAACGCCTTGTTGCGCCGCTCCAGTGGTTTTACCCAGTCGACCATCGTTGCCGGACCGTTGCTGCTGGACCTCAATCGCAAGCAGGCGTCGCTGGACGAGGAGCCGCTGGCGCTGACCGCCTACGAATACCGCATCCTCGAATACCTGATGCGCCACCATCAGCAAGTGGTGCCCAAGGATCGCCTGATGGAGCAGCTCTACCCGGACGACGACGAGCGCGATCCGAACGTGATCGAAGTGCTGGTCGGTCGACTGCGCCGCAAGCTTGAAGGCCCGGGCGGGTTCAAGCCGATCGACACCGTGCGCGGTCTCGGCTACCTGTTCAATGAGCGCTGCACTTGATTCGTTCGCTTCGTGTTCGCTTGATGCTCGCCGCCACCACATTGGCGGTGTTGTTCATGCTCGGCTTGCTGCCGGCGATGCAGGGCGCATTCAGCCTGGCCCTGCAGGACTCGATCGAGCAGCGGCTGGCCTCGGACGTCACCACGCTGATCTCCGCAGCGCGTATCGAGAACGGCCGGCTGATGATGCCGGTGCAATTGCCGGATGAGCGTTTCAATCTCACCGACAACCGTTTGCTTGGCTACATCTACGACCGCGAAGGCAAACTGGTCTGGCGTTCGAAAGGCACGCAGGAAGAGCAGATCAACTACAAGCCGCGCTACGACGGCATGGGCAACGAGTTCGCGCGGATCCGCGAGAGCAACGGTCAGGAATTCTTCGTCTACGACGTCGAGGTCAAACTGCTGGGCGGCAAAAGTGCAGCGTTCAGTATCGTTGCCCTGCAACCGGTGCGTGAATACGAAAATACCCTCGAAGGCCTGCGCGACAATCTCTATCTGGGCTTTGGCGCCGCGTTGCTGGTGTTGCTGGCGCTGCTGTGGATCGGCCTGACCTGGGGCCTGAAGGCGCTGCGCCGGCTCAGTCAGGAGCTCGACGAAATCGAAAGCGGCACCCGCGAAAGTCTCACCGAGGAGCACCCGCGCGAACTGCTGCGCCTGACCGGCTCGCTCAACCGTTTGCTGCACAGCGAACGTCAGCAGCGCAGCCGTTACCGTGATTCACTCGATGACCTGGCGCACAGCCTGAAAACCCCGCTGGCGGTGCTGCAAGGGGTCAGCGAAGACATGGCCCAGCGTCCCGAAGATCGCGATCAGGCCTGGGTGCTGCAAACCCAGATCGAGCGGATGAGCCAGCAGATCAGCTATCAACTGCAGCGGGCCAGCCTGCGCAAAAGCGGTCTGGTGCGCCATCAGGTGCGCCTGCAACCGGTGCTTAAAAGCCTGTGCGACACGCTGGACAAGGTCTACCGCGACAAACACGTGCGCGTGGCCTTCGATCTGCCGGAGCATTGCTATGTGCCGATCGAGCAGGGCGCGCTGCTGGAGATGATGGGCAACCTGCTGGAAAACGCCTATCGCCTGTGCCTGGGCGAAGTGCGCATCAGCGTGCGCGAGAGCCTGGCCGGCATTGAGCTGTGCATTGAGGACGACGGCCCCGGCGTACCGCCGAACCAGCGAGCGCGGATTCTCGAGCGTGGTGAGCGTCTGGATCGCCAGCATCCGGGGCAGGGGATCGGGCTGGCGGTGGTCAAGGACATCATCGAAAGCTACAACGCCAAGCTGATGCTGGGTGATTCGCCGATGGGTGGGGCGGCGTTCAAGATTCATTTTCCTGCGGTTTGATTGACGTATCGTCGAACCCTGACTGCTGGTCGCAACTGTCAGATCTGACAGGTGTTCTTTTTTCTTCTTCCAATCAGGCTGGTCGCGTCTATTAGGTGAGTGCGTCGGCCTGGCGTTTCGGCCATTTCATGAATGGGTACGGAATTTCATTCAGGACAAGGAGATTGCAAATGGTCGAGTTCGTGGCGGCTCAGGATCGTGAGCAGATTGGCAAGGCGATGTCGCAAAGGATTGTGGAACTGCCGGCTCCAGCGATCGATGGTGTTAAGGACTCGACAATCAGCCTGTTCCAGATGCAAGACGGGCTGGTTTTCCGAATTCCTCACATCGAGGAGCAGCAAGTCGGATACAGGTATCTCGCTTTTGTGGAAGTCGAAGATGAGCTGGGTAGCTGGGGGCTGGCTGGAAGAATTCAAAGCGCTGAGGGCGACACCCTTGTAACCATCCCCGCCGATCGCGCACTGACTTTTCGTGGGCAATCGATAGTGCTTCGTTATTTCTATCTGGAAATCGAAAATTCGATCTCGCCGAGTACTCGTTACTTCGCGGAGGATGAGATTTATCGTCCCGTTGTAGATGAAGCCGAGAAGGGCATTATCCCGTTGGCGGTGGTTAATCGCGGGGTGAACGTTCGCCTGAGGGCTTCCAAGGCTTTGTCAGTCGGGGCACTTGTTTCCTTTTACTGGCACGGGACTGCGTGTGAAGGCTCATACGTCAGCCATTTCCGAATCCAGAGTAGCGATGAAGGTAAAGATGTGGTGTTTGGCATTGCTCCGCGTTTTTTGCGGCCCAATAAGTACGGCACTGTCCAACTGATTTACACGGTGGAGAATGCCGGTCGAAAGTGGACAACTTCACTTATGGAGTTGGAAGTCGAAGGGGATTTGAAAGCGCCCGAACAGGTTTATGGATCGCCAGGGCGATACACGCCGGGGCAACTGGATCTCGTTGATAAAGCCGGGCGTATTCCAATGACGCTGAGCACTCATGGCATGAGCGTTGGTGATGCGGTCACGTTCATTTTTTCGGGGATCCTGATTGGGACTTCTTATGTTTGGCGACAGATCCTGGAATCCCATCACATCGGTCAGGATCTGCTGATCCACGTGCCTTTGCTCCATGCTCAATTAGGTCCGAGTGTAAGAGCGTTGGGCATTGTGGAGCGTAAGACAGGGGAGGTTGTCGGTACGCCACTTGTGAGGCTTGAACCGCCGATACTGGACTGACCCTTACGGGCTTTTGATGTACTGCCTCACTGCTCCTGCGCCCGATAAGCCCCCGGCGTCAGCCCCGTCCATTTCTTGAACGCCCGGTGAAACGCCGACGGCTCGGAAAACCCCAGTTGCTCGGCAATCTGTTGCAACGACAGATCCGCCCGGCCCAAATGGTAGATGGCGATATCCCGCCGCAACTGATCCTTCAACTCCTGAAAACTGGTGCCTTCCTCACGTAAATGCCGACGCAGGGTTTGCGGGCTGATGTGCAGGTGCGCGGCCACCGCTTCCAGATCCGGCCAGTGCGCGCTGTCGCGGCTGAGCAAGCGGCGCAGGCGACAGCTGAGGCTGTCGCCGTCGTCCGGGCGTGACAGCAGGTCGGCGGGTGAGCGTTCGAGAAAGTGTTTGAGGGTGCGTTCGTCCTGCAGCAGCGGCATGTGCAGATAGCGGCTGTGGAACAGCAGGCTGCTGTGCTCGGCAGAAAACACCAGCGGGCAGGGAAACAGCAGGTCGTATTCGGCACCGTGCGCCGGTTTCGGGTAGCTGAACGTGGCCTGCTCCAGACGAATCCGCTGGCCGATCAGCCAACTGCCGAGGCGATGCCAGATCACCAGCAGGCTCTCGCTGAGAAAGTGATCCGGGTCCCATAACTGCGAATCATCAAGGCTCAGGCGCACCCATTCGTCTTCGCGCTGCAGGCTCAGACGCGGGGCCTCGGGGAATAGGCTATAAAACAATAAACCACGTTGCAGTGCCTTCTCCAGATTGCGGCAGTGGATCAGGGCGTGGCACATCATCGCGAAGCTGCCGGGTTTGCTCGGCGCGTTGCCAAAACCCAGGTATTCGTCATCCAGGGCCAGCCACAGGCTCTGCAGCAGTTGGGTGAATTGCTCCGGGGCGATGCGTGCCCGTGGCTCATCCAGCAACTCGGGGCTGATGCCCAACTGTTGCAGCAGCGGCCAATAATCGAACCCCGAGCGGCGTGCGCCACCGAGGGCGGCACGGGCGAAATGACTGGCGATGGTACGTTCGCGCATAAGCGGCAGATCCTTCCTCAGGCGCCGGATGGTAGTCGGGGGCGTCATCGCCAACAAGGCGGATTTCCGCCAAATTGTAGGACGAGATCCGCCGAGTTGGCGGAAAACCGCCACACTTGAGTAACCGAACAGTGACACAGAAAAGCCTGTAAGTCCTGATATCAAAAGGCTTGCAGGGAATTGCACCAAAGTGGCACGAGGTTTGCGATAAGAGCGACAGAAGTGTGCGTCTATCCCGTGGGAAAAACGCTGCTCGACACAACAAATCCCTCCAGTGCAGGAGGGTTCGCAATTCAGGTTCTGCGTTCAACAGATGGATGTTGCCCGTGGGACGCTTGAGGAAGCTTGCAATGACGACTCGTCAGCCACTGTACAAATCCCTGTATTTCCAGGTAATCGTCGCGATCATCATCGGTATTGCCCTTGGTCACTACTACCCGCAATTCGGTGTGGCGGTTAAGCCACTGGGTGACGGGTTCATCAAACTGATCAAGATGATCATCGCCCCGATCATCTTCTGCACCGTGGTCAGCGGTATCGCTGGCATGCAAAGCATGAAATCGGTCGGCAAGACTGGCGGTTACGCGCTGCTGTACTTCGAAATCGTATCGACCATCGCGTTGCTGGTGGGTCTGGTCGTGGTCAACATTGTGCAGCCGGGCAACGGCATGCACATCGATGTCGCCACCCTCGACGCTTCGAAAGTCGCCACTTACGTGGCCCAAGGTGCTGACCAGAGTGTTGTCGGCTTCCTGCTCAACGTGATCCCGACCACCATCGTCGGCGCGTTCGCCACGGGTGACATCCTGCAAGTGCTGATGTTCTCGGTGATCTTCGGTTTCGCCCTGCATCGCCTGGGTGACTACGGCCGTCCGATCCTCGACTTCATCGATCGCTTCGCCCACGTGATGTTCAACATCATCAACATGATCATGAAGCTCGCGCCAATCGGTGCCTTCGGTGCGATGGCGTTCACCATCGGTGCCTACGGTGTCGGCTCGCTGGTGCAACTGGGTCAACTGATGGCCTGCTTCTACATCACTTGCTTGCTGTTCGTCCTGATCGTGCTGGGTGCTATTGCCCGCATGCACGGCTTCAGCGTGCTGAAGATGATCCGCTACATTCGTGAAGAACTGCTGATCGTACTGGGTACTTCCTCGTCGGAATCGGTACTGCCACGCATGCTGATCAAGATGGAGCGTCTGGGCGCGAAGAAATCGGTAGTGGGTCTGGTGATCCCGACTGGTTACTCGTTCAACCTCGACGGTACTGCGATCTACCTGACCATGGCTGCGGTGTTCATTGCTCAGGCCACCGACACCCACATGGACATCACTCACCAGATCACTCTGCTGGTGGTGTTGTTGCTGTCCTCCAAAGGCGCAGCCGGTGTGACCGGTTCGGGCTTCATCGTGCTGGCGGCTACTCTGTCGGCGGTAGGTCACCTGCCGGTGGCCGGTCTGGCGCTGATCCTGGGTATCGACCGTTTCATGTCAGAAGCCCGCGCCCTGACCAACCTGGTCGGTAACGCCGTAGCGACCATCGTGGTTGCCAAGTGGGTCAAAGAGCTGGACACCGACGTCCTGCAATCCGAGCTGGCCTCGGGCGGTCGCGGTATCGCGGATACCCGTCCTGAAGATGACCTGGGTGTGGCTGAAGGCCCAACCCCGAGCAATGTGAAATAAGCATCGCTTGAATAAAAAACCTGCTTCGGCAGGTTTTTTATTGTCTGCGATTTGAGCATTACGGTCACTGCCGCTGACGCATCCGGTGATTGCCGTACGCGGCATCGCTGCCTAGGCTGGGTGCATCGCCCAAGGAGATCGCCCATGTCCGCGCCGTTGGCTTCGCTGAAGATTCTGGATTTCTCGACCCTGCTGCCAGGGCCGTTCGCCTCACTGTTGTTGGCGGACATGGGCGCCGAGGTGCTGCGTATCGAATCGCCGACGCGCATGGACCTGTTGCGGGTGCTGCCGCCGCATGATCAGGGGATGTCGGCCAGTCATGCTTACCTGAACCGCAACAAGCGCAGCCTCGCGCTGGATCTCAAACAGCCTGAAGCACTGGAAGTGCTCAGGCCGTTACTGACCGAATACGACATCGTTCTGGAGCAGTTCCGTCCCGGTGTGATGGAGCGACTGGGCCTGGGGTATGAGGCGCTGAAGGCGATCAACCCGAAGCTGATTTACGTGTCGATCACCGGGTACGGCCAGACCGGGCCGTACAAGGATCGCGCCGGGCATGACATCAACTACCTCGCACTGGCCGGGCTTGCCGGTTACACCGGCCGTGCCGACAGCGGCCCGCTGCCGCTGGGCATGCAGGTGGCGGATGTGGCGGGCGGCTCGCTGCACGGGGTCATCGGCTTGCTGGCGGCGGTGATTGCCCGTCAGCAGAGCGGGCAGGGCACCCACTTGGATGTGAGCATGACCGATTGTGTTTTCAGCCTGAACGCCATGGCCGGTGCCGGGTATCTGGCCTGTGGTGAGGAGCCGCACTGGGAGGACCAGATGCTCAATGGCGGCAGCTTCTATGACTACTACCGCTCTCGCGACGGGCGCTGGCTGTCGGTGGGTAGTCTGGAGCCTGGGTTCATGCAGCAGCTGTGCACGGCGTTGGGCCGGCCGGAGTTGGCGGCGCAGGGCTTGTCGTCGAAACCCGAGCAGCAAAGGTTATTGAAGGACGCGCTGAAAGTTGAATTCGAGAAACACGACTTTGCCGTGCTGTGTGAATTGTTCGCCGGGGTCGATGCTTGTGTCGAACCGGTATTGAACCTGAGCGAGGCGGTGCAGCATCCACAGTTGCAGGCGCGCGAGCTGGTGACACAGGTGCCGCGTGGGGATGGTTCCAGTCAGGCGCAGATTGCCTGTCCGTTGAAATTTTCCGAGGCGCTGCCGGCGCCACGGCATGTTGGCGCGGCGTTGGGGCAGCATACGGAGCAGGTGTTGGGGGAGTTGGGCTTTGGATCTGAGCGAATTGCTCAATTGCGTGCGGCCAAGGTCATTCTCTAGCGCCTGTGCCGGCCCTTTCGCGAGCAAGCCCGCTCCCACTTTGGAATGCGTGCCCCTGTGGGAGCGGGCTTGCTCGCGAAGGCGTCGGCAGCGACAACACAAAACTGCCTATTCCACCCGCATCTCACCACTGAAAACCAAGGTATTGCGGCATCTGCGGCACAAATACCGCCGCCCCTGCCTTACCAGGCTATGGCGCTGCGCCGAAAACGGAAAATCACTGTCGGCGCACGGGCATTTGTAGATGTAGCGCGTCACGCTGCGGCGTTTGATTGCATAGGTGTGGCAGCGATCCGGCGGCAATTCGTAGACCCCGCGCATGATCAGTTGCCACTCCTCGCCGTGCGGCTGGATGCGGTCGCCGAACAATTGATGGGCGATCAGGTGCGCGACTTCGTGGGCCACGGTCTGTTTGAGGAAATGTTCGGTGTTTTCCCGGTACAGCTGCGGGTTGAAGCGCAGCAGGTTCTCGTGCAGATGCGCGACACCGGCTTTTTGCCCGCGCAGCTTGAGGCTGACGACGGGGCGTTGGAAATGACGTTTGAAAAAGGATTCTGCGAGTTGGTAACAGTCTTCGACGCGGGTATTGAGTTGCTCGGGCATGCTTGATGGATCTCCAGAGGCGTCGAGTATGCCGCAACCTCCCGGACTTGCGAATCGCTGACCTGCCGAATGGTCATCCGCCAAACGAGAAGGCCGCCTTGCGGCGGCCTGTATTGGCAGATCTTGTTTTTCTCGGGGATGAAGCATGTCAGTTGGTATACACCGGCCCCACGCCGAGGCCCCAGACAATCACGGTGAACGCCATGATGGCCACCAGCACCACCAGACCCACCGCCAGCACTGAGCTGGAGAACAGAAAACCTTCGTCCGATGGAATGTTCATGAACGTCGGTAGCCCGACGTATAGCAGATAGACCGTGTAGCAGATGGCCGCCGTGCCGACGATCATCCCCAGCCACATGTGCGGGTACAGCGCCGCCAACCCGCCAACGAACAGTGGCGTCGCGGTATAGGTGGCGAATGCCACGCAACGGGCCAGGCTCGGGTTGGCGTCATAGGTGCGGGCCATCCAGTGCACGAAAGCGCCCATGACCGCGACCCCGCCAAGCATCGCCAGGTACGACATGACGGTCATCCAGATGGCGCTTTCCACGGTGAGCATCACCGGGGCGCGGTTGCCGATCACCCAGCCGACCTGAGTGGTGCCGATAAACGCCGAAATGGCCGGAATCGCCGCCAGGATCAGCGTGTGCGTCAGGTACATGTGGCTGATGCTTTCCTCTTGGTCGCCACGGATTTCCTTCCATTCCTGATCGGGGTGGGTAAAAAGTCCCACTACGTGATGGATCATGCCAGTCACTCCTCTTGTTATTGCCATCGCCCCCCAACGGAGCGCCTACGGGCCAAGGTGGCCGAGCAAATACAGGTCTTCAGATGTGTGCGACCTTATGTCGCAGTATAGAAAGGACTTAACCGCACAGGGACTAGGGACTTAGAGCAAATCGCGCTGTAAACCCGGGGCTTAATTGCCTTGGGGTCTTGGCGTCCACTCAAGTTGATATTTGAAATACCCTGTGGTGAGGGGATTTAGCGCAACGGCGCACCGCACCGCCCCGACCGGCTGCGCAGCAGTCGCCAAGCCATTCACCGCGCCGTCTCAGGCAAAAAGAGTTCTCAGGTTCTGGGGCTGCTGCGCAACCCATCGGGGATGAATCCCCTCGCCACAGGGAATGAGTGAAGCAGGGGGCAGACCCATGGCCCTTCGCGCATTCGGGGTTTTTTGCGTAAAATGCCGGCCTTTCGTCACACCTCACGGATTTCGCGTCATGGGCACTCTTACGGTCAACCAGAACAAACTGCAAAAGCGCCTGCGCCGCCTGGCCGGCGAAGCGGTCGCCGACTTCAACATGATTGAAGACGGCGACAAGGTCATGGTCTGCCTGTCCGGGGGCAAGGACAGCTACACCATGCTCGACGTGTTGCTGCACCTGCAGAAGGTTGCCCCGATCAAGTTCGAGATCGTCGCCGTGAACATGGACCAGAAGCAGCCGGGCTTCCCCGAGCACGTGCTGCCGGCCTACCTGAAAGAGCTGGGCGTGGAGTACCACATCGTCGAGAAAGACACCTACTCGGTGGTCAAGGAACTGATCCCGGAAGGCAAGACCACCTGTTCGCTGTGCTCGCGCCTGCGTCGCGGCACGCTGTACACGTTTGCTGATGAAATCGGCGCGACGAAAATGGCCCTCGGTCACCATCGCGACGACATCGTCGAGACGTTCTTCCTCAATATGTTCTTCAACGGCTCGCTCAAGGCGATGCCGCCGAAACTGCGCGCCGATGACGGCCGCAATGTGGTGATCCGCCCGCTGGCGTACTGCAACGAGAAGGACATTCAGGCCTACTCGGATTTCAAGGAATTCCCGATCATCCCGTGCAACCTCTGCGGTTCGCAGGAAAACCTGCAGCGTCAGGTGGTCAAGGAAATGCTCCAGGACTGGGATCGCAAGACCCCGGGCCGAACCGAAAGCATCTTTCGCAGTCTGCAGAACGTGATTCCGTCGCAACTGGCCGACCGCAACCTGTTCGACTTCACCAACCTGAAGATCGACGAGACGGCGGCTTCGCGCTTCGTTAACGTCGTAAACCTGTAAACCCCACCTGTAGGCGTGAGCCCTGTGGTGAGGGGATTTATCCCCGATGGGGCGCGAAGCTCCCCCAGAAAAGCCTGAGGCTGCCATGCAGCCCAATCGGGGATCAATCCCCTCGCCACAGGGCCCGCTCGTACTTTCGTTTCATTCAATAGGAGAGGGCATGCGCGATTACAAGTGGCTGCACGAATACTGTCTGAACCGCTTCGGTTCGGCGGCTGAACTGGAAGCCCATCTGCCCGTCCCCAAGACCCCGGCGCAATTGCGCAAGATCAGCGACGACCGTTATCTCTCGACCATGGCCCTGCGCGTGTTCCGTGCCGGGCTCAAGCACAGCCTGGTGGACGCCAAGTGGCCGGCCTTCGAAGAGGTGTTCTTCAAGTTCGACCCGGAAAAAGTCGTGCTGATGAGCGCCGAGCACCTCGAACGCCTGATGCAGGATGCGCGAATCATCCGCCATTTGGGCAAGCTCAAAAGCGTGCCGCGCAATGCGCAGTTCATCCTCGACGTGGAAAAAGAGAAGGGTAGTTTTGGCGCGTTGATCGCCGACTGGCCGGTGACTGATATCGTCGGTCTGTGGACCTACCTGAAAAAGCACGGGCATCAGTTGGGCGGGTTGTCGGCGCCACGCTTCCTGCGCATGGTCGGCAAGGATACGTTCGTGCCGAGTTATGACGTGGTCGCGGCGCTGAATGCGCAGAAGATTGTCGACAAGGCACCGACCAGCCTGCGCGATCTGGCGATTGTGCAGAATGCGTTCAACCAGTGGCATGAACAGAGTGGCGGGCGGCCGATGAGCCAGATTTCGATGATGTTGGCTTACACCGTCAACCATTAAAACCGAGTCGCGCCCAATCGCTGGCGAGCCAACCAGATAATTGTGGTTCAGCGCAGATCCTGTGGGAGCAGGTTTGAGACAGGCGCCAAAAGTCCCCGTTTATGGCAAACTTCGCGACCATAAATGCCGTTTTCGCGACCCAGAGCCTTAAGTGTGGTCACGAACGGGAATAAAAGATGCCAGGTCAGCGTCCCTGCACGGGAATAGACCCATTGTGTGTTGGTACGTCGGTGCCAGCGCTTTCTGCCTGAACAGATCAGAGAAACGACCATGCATAACGTCGTCATCAGCGGCACCGGCCTGTACACCCCGGCCAACAGCATTTCCAACGAAGAGCTGGTGCAGTCTTTCAATAGCTACGTCGCGCAGTTCAACGCCGACAACGCCGAAGCCATCGCCAGTGGTGAAATCCAGGCGCTGACCGAATCCAGCGCCGCGTTCATCGAGAAAGCCTCGGGCATCAAGAGCCGCTTTGTCATGGACAAGGACGGCATTCTCGACCCGCAACGCATGGCCCCGCGTCTGCCGGAGCGCTCCAACGACGAATGGTCTGTACTCTGCCAGATGGCCATTGGCGCCGCCGAACAGGCTTTGCAGCGCGCAGGCAAGACGGCCGCCGACATCGACGGCGTGATCGTTGCCTGCTCCAACCTGCAGCGCGCCTATCCGGCCATCGCCATTGAAGTCCAGGAAGCACTGGGCATTCAGGGTTTCGGTTTCGACATGAACGTGGCCTGCTCCTCGGCGACCTTCGGCATTCAGGCCGCGGCCAACAGCGTGCAACTGGGCCAGGCCCGGGCGATCCTGATGGTCAACCCGGAAGTCTGCACCGGTCACCTGAACTTCCGTGACCGCGACAGCCACTTCATCTTCGGTGACGCGGCAACGGCGGTGATCATCGAGCGCGCCGACCTCGCGACGTCCAAGTACCAGTTCGACGTGGTCAGCACCAAACTGCTGACCAAGTTCTCCAACAACATTCGCAACAACTTCGGCTTCCTCAACCGTGCCGCAGAAGAGGGCGTCGGTGCCCGCGACAAACTGTTCGTGCAGGAAGGCCGCAAGGTGTTCAAGGACGTCTGCCCGATGGTCGCCGAGCTGATCGGTGAGCACCTTGAAGAAAACAAACTCAACGTCGGCGACGTCAAGCGTTTCTGGCTGCACCAGGCCAACCTGAGCATGAACCACCTGATCGTGCGCAAGCTGCTGGGCCGCGAAGCGACTGAAGAAGAAGCGCCGGTGATTCTCGACACCTACGCCAACACCAGCTCTGCAGGTTCGGTGATTGCTTTCCACAAGAATCAGGATGACCTGGCCGCCGGTTCGGTGGCCGTGCTGAGCTCGTTCGGCGCCGGCTACTCGATCGGCAGCGTGATTCTGCGCAAGCGCTGAGTGCGCCTGAAAAGATCGCAGCCTGCGGCAGCTCCTACACTGATCTCTGTAGAGCTGCCGCAGGCTGCGATCTTTTGCTTTCGACCATCTGAAAACGAGGCGTGCATGGCCGCAACGGACGACACCCAACTGCTCGAACGGCTGTTGGCCGGTGAGCAAAAAGCTTTCAAGGAACTGGTCAGCACCTACCAGAGCGCCATGCGCGCCGTGGCGTATGCCATCGTCGGCCAGCGCCATGTCGAAGAAGTGGTGCAGGACGCCTGGCTGTCAGTGGTACGCCATATCGGCGGCTTCGAGGGCCGTTCCAGCCTCAAGACCTGGCTGCTGACCATCACCGCCAACTCGGCCAAGAGCCGCTACAAACAGAACCGCCGCGAAGTGTTGATGGATGACCTGCCATCGCCGCACGGCACCATCGATGACGATCGCTTTTCCCCCGGTGACGGCCATTGGCTGGTGGCGCCGTTTGCCTGGCACCAGGACACGCCGGAAGCCTTGCTGACCGAAAGCGAGTTGCGCGACTGCCTGGAACACACCTTGCTCAGCCTGTCGGAACTGCAAAGCAGCGTCTTGCTGCTGCGCGAGCGTCAGGGGCTGGAGCTGGAAGAGATCTGTAATCTTCTGGAGATCTCGCTCTCCAATGTCCGTGTGCTGCTGCATCGTGCGCGGCTGAAAGTCTTCGCCACGGTGGAGCATTTTGAGGAGACCGGCGAATGCTGACCTGTAAAGAGCAAGTGGCGCGCTCAAGCGATTATCTCGATGGCCAGTTGAGCTTTCGCGAGAAACTGATGGTGCGTCATCACCTGATGTTCTGCCCCAACTGTCGGCGTTTCATTCGTCAGATGCGTTTGATGCAGGCCACGCTGAAGGCGATGCCGCAGAAACCCGAAGAGGGCGTGGATGCGCTGGCCGAACGCCTGGCCGAGCAACGGCGCAACGACCGTTCCTGAGAAATGATGTGTGGCGAGGGAGCTTGCTCCCGCTGGGGCACGAAGCGACCCCCGCTTTACTTAGAAGCAGAGGACGGCTTTGCACTCCAGCGGGAGCAAGCTCCCTCGCCACGTTTTCACTGAATAGCCCGACGCAGGGCGAAACGAACGGAGGATGGGGATCGTTCCATCCACGCCAGGCTATAGGGTGAGGCTTTTTAGAACTTCGCTTCCGCATCCAGTTGCAGGGTGTTGATGTCGGAGTCGGTCTTCTTCAGGCTGGCATTGGTGTAGTCCGAGTTCGCCATGAAGTAGGTGGCGCCCAGCGTGAAGTTCTTGTCCAGCTCGTAGCTGACTTTCAGCTTGCTGCCGCGCGAACCGGTGTAGCCGTTGGCGAAGTCGGAGTCGGTGAAGGCACCGACCACCGCGTTACGCTGCACGTCGCGGTAGTTGTAGTCGATCCCGAAGCCATAAACCTTGGTCTTGACGCCGGCCAGCCAGCCGGTGTCCTGGTCGTTGCTGGCGTCTTTGTTGTTGACGTACTGACCGTAGATCGACAGGGGTACTGGCAGGTTGGCGACGTCCAGCTGACCAAAGCCTTCATACAGTTTGAAGGTTTCGTTCGGGCTGTTGCCGTTGACGGCCAAGGCGCATGGCGCAGTCACGGTGCCGGTGGTCGGGCAGGCGCTGTCCTTGTCGTTGTCGTAGGAATAGAGGCTGCCGCCCAGGGTCAGTTTCAGGCTGTCGGTCAGGGCGAAGCGACCGCCCAACTGGCCGGCGTACAGACGCAGGTCGTGCTTGAACTGCACGCCTTCGCCGTCGACGTTGTCCTTGAGGGTGTAGTGACCGGCGCTGCCGAACAGCTCGGTGCTGCCGCTCAGCGGGTACTTGTAGGTGACGGCCAGACCTTCCGGGTTGATGTCGCTGTCCCAGATGATGTCGCCCATGCTGACCCACGGCTGGTTCATTTTACCGGCGATCAGGTGCAGGTTCTTGATCGCGTCAGGGTGATAGTCGACGTAACCCTGGTCGAGCCAGATCTGCTTCTTGTCGAAGTAGTTGTTCAGGTCCTGGTTGGTGGAGCGGGCGTCGTCGCTGCTGCCGGTGGCGATACGGATACCGGTGTCCACCTGCGGGTTGATTTCGGTGTAGGCACCCAGACGGGCACGAATGCGCTGACGGTCCTGGTCCTTGCTGTTCGGCACGCCATCGTTCTTGACGGTCTCCTGACGGAAACGCACGTCACCCTTGAACTGGGTCTTGGCAGCCCAGGCGAGTTTCTGGTCGAAGGAACTCAGCTCATTGGTTTTCTTCGCGGTTGCCGCGATTTGCTCGTTGGTCTCTTGCTGCGCCTGCTGCGCGATTTGCTGAGCCTTCTGATCCTTGGCCAGTTCAGTTTGCAGTTCAACGTACTGCGCCTGGGAAATGGAACCGTTAGCCTTGAGCATGTCGAGCAGTTTGGCGTCGACTGCAGCACTGGCCGGAACGCTCATGGCCAGCAACAGGCCACCGCACAGGGCCGCCGCAGTTTTCGTGGAAGCAAGACGCATAGCAATCTCCGAAGATGAGAGGGGATGGCTGAACCATCCAGGGCACACCGACGCGCACGTCGGAAAACAGTGTCCGGGTAGAACCCGGCGCTCTAAAAACAGGAGCGAGTATCGCGATGGTTTATGACAGAGCAGTGGCTAAATGATGTCATGTCGATGACGAGGCAAAGCCTGCGTGAACTATTGAGCTAGAGCGCTGTCGCCCGATTGAACGTGTGCAATGGGTGCCGATCGGCGATACTCGCCGGGCTTTGACGCCAAGATGTGGAGAGCCAGTTGATGCCGTTGCAACGTCTGCAAAACCTGTCAGAAATCGCCCCGACGACATGGGATGCGCTGGTGCCCGAGAACCAGCCGTTTCTGCGCCATGCGTTCCTCAGCGCACTGGAAGACAGCGGCAGCGTCGGCCCCCATACCGGCTGGCAACCCGAGCATCTGCTGCACGTTGAAGACGATCGGCTGATCGCGGCGCTGCCCAGTTATCGCAAGTGGCATTCCTACGGCGAGTACGTGTTCGATCACGGCTGGGCCGATGCCTGTGCCCGCGCCGGCATCGATTACTATCCCAAGCTGCTGACGGCGGTGCCGTTCAGTCCGGTCAGCGGGCCACGCTTGCTGGCCGCCCGGGTCGAGGACGGTTTCGAGCTGCTCAAGAGCCTACCGGGTTATCTGGAAATCGAAGGGCTTTCCAGCGCGCACATCAACTTCACCGACCCGTTCACCGATGCCGCGATGGCCGAGCAGCCGGGCTGGCTACAGCGCGTTGGTTGTCAGTATCACTGGCAGAATCGCGGTTACCGGGACTTCCAGGATTTTCTCGACGTGCTCAGTTCGCGCAAGCGTAAGCAGATGCGTAAAGAACGCGAGCAAGTGGCGGGGCAGGGCTTCGAGTTCGAATGGCTGGAGGGGCGCGAGCTGGACCAGGCGCAGTGGGATTTCGTCTATGCCTGTTACGCCAACACCTACGCGGTGCGTCGGCAGACGCCGTACCTTACGCGCGAGTTTTTCAGCTTGCTGGCTGCGCGGATGCCGGAGGCGATTCGGGTGGTCTTCGCCAGGCAGGGTTCACGGCCGGTGGCGATGGCCTTCAGTCTGGTCGGGGGCGACAGCTTCTACGGACGCTATTGGGGATGTCTGGCCGAGTTTGACCGGCTGCACTTCGAGACGTGTTTCTATCAGGGCATGGACTATGCGATTGCCCAAGGGTATCAGCGCTTTGATGCGGGTGCTCAGGGTGAACATAAACTGATTCGCGGTTTTGAACCGGTGATCACCCACTCGTGGCACTACCTGCGTCATCCGGGTCTGAAGGCCGCAGTAAAAGACTTTCTGCAGCAGGAACGTGCGGGGGTGTTGGCTTATGCAGCAGAGGCGGTCACGGCTCTTCCTTATAAACAGACCTGATGTATTCACCGGGGGCGATGGCACGGAATTGCAAGGTGACAGCACAAGGCCCGAAATGATTCGGGCCTTGTGCTTTCCACTTTAAGTGTGCCCCGCTATTAAACAGGCCAAGACAAGAAGTTAGAAACCTGCACCGGCAAAGCAATTCGCCAGGCCCTTCTCGGCGGCCACTTTGTCAAACTCTTCGATAGTGGCAATCGACGAGTGATAATAAATCATCAGGCTGGGTTTTTTGGCAATTCTGCAAGTGTATACGTTGGCCGGTCGCTCGCATTGCGTAACGCCGGTACTGCCATTTACCGAGCACTTTATTTCCGGGCGTACTTCAGACAACGCTTCGGCGATGTTGAATCCAATAGGAGTGTCACTGTCCACGGTTGGCGATAGCATCGCCGAGGCGAAACCGGAATAAGTCGCAGCGATGAATAAGGACAGGATAATGGTTTTGTAGTTTTTCATTTCAGTTGACCCGATTTTTAGTGTTGTTCTATTCGAATTAGTTTGGTAGTGCGTGACATGTGTGATCGCCAGAGCTTCCGTTATTTGGAGCTTTCGGCATCACCGCGCGACTCTGCTCGAAGTGGCAGTGTGCGCCTGATATAAACCATGTCGATCGGCTGTTACCACTCCCAATGGGTGGCGTTATCTTTGTCCAGCCAGACTTTGCAGTTCTTTAAACCCAATGTCTTGGCGGAATCGGTATTCATGAACTCTTCGGCGGTGTTCGCTTCATGATAAAAGCGTTTGAACTTCCAGATGTAATTCTTGAAGTCGTCGCTGTACTGCTGGCAGCGATAAATGTTGGTGGTTCCGTTTTCGGCGGCGAACGCGCTGCTTTGCATCAGGCCAGTAGTCAGTGCAAGGGCAATCATTCTCTTGATCAAAGTGTTCATGTCTCAGTCCTTGAGAAGCTAATGTTTTAGTGTGTGAAGAAAGTTGCTGGGGTTCACGCTTTTAAAGTAATACGGATGTTCGGGAATGTCAGCGATTTCGCTGTTTCAGGATGTTTGATGTTGCTGGGTTGTTAGTTTAAAAGACGCATCGCCAGTTATAGCGATGCGGCTTTTGAGTCGAGCGGTATTCAGTTCTTTTCAGCGCCCAGCGAGCGATAGATTACGCCGCCAATTACTGCGCCCATCAAGGGTGCGACCCAGAACATCCACAACTGCGCAATCGCCCAGCCGCCGACCATCAGCGCCGGCCCGGTGCTGCGCGCGGGGTTGACCGAAGTGTTGGTGACCGGAATCGAGATCAGGTGAATCAGGGTCAGACCCAGGCCGATGGCAATCGGTGCGAGTCCCGCCGGGGCGCGTTTGTCAGTGGCGCCGAGGATGATGATCACGAACATCCCGGTCATCACCAGTTCGGTAACAAACCCGGCCGCCATCGAGTATTTGCCTGGTGAATGCTCTCCGTAACCATTGGAGGCCAGGCCGGCGGCGATATCGAAGCCTTCCTTGCCGCTGGCGATGTAGTAGAGCAGCGCGGCGGCGAGTATCGCGCCGAGCACCTGGGCGATGATGTAGGCGGGTAGCTCCCTGGCCGGAAACCGCCCGCCGACCACCAAACCGACCGACACCGCGGGATTGAGGTGACAGCCGCTGATGTGGCCAATGGCGAACGCCATGGTCAGCACCGTCAGGCCAAACGCCAGGGCCACCCCCAGCACCCCGATGCCCAGAGGCGAAGACGCGGCGATCACCGCACTGCCACAACCACCCAAAACCAACCAGAACGTACCCAACAACTCAGTGACTGAACGTTTGAACAGAGACATGAGAGTGTCCTTGATAGGCGTGCTATCGAGACTGTATCGATTTGTGCTTCCTTGCCAATTTACGACAGGTTCCCTGCTGGAGCCTTGGCTGAGTACAGCAGGCTTTGGACAGATTTCCAGCAGGCGCAAAAAAACCGCCGTGGCCCGTGGGTGGCGGGCTGTGGCGGTTTTATTCGGTCAGGATTGCAAAAATCCTTGTAGGAGTGAGCCTGCTCGCGATAGCGGTATATCAGACAACCTGAATGGAGCTGACACACCGCTTTCGCGAGCAGGCTCACTCCTACAGGTTTGTGGTGATCTGACGTATCAATCGATCCCGACAAACCCTCCGGTCTGATGCGCCCACAACCGTGCATACAGCCCGCGATGCGCCAGCAGTTCGGCATGGGTGCCGCTCTCGGCGATCTTGCCGTTTTCCAGCACCACCAGCCGGTCCATGCGGGCGATGGTCGAGAGGCGGTGGGCGATGGCGATCACAGTCTTGCCCTGCATCAGGGTTTCCAGGCTTTCCTGGATCGCCGCTTCGACTTCCGAGTCGAGTGCCGAGGTCGCTTCGTCCATGATCAGGATCGGCGCGTCCTTGAGCAGCACCCGCGCGATCGCGATGCGCTGGCGCTGTCCACCGGACAGTTTCACCCCACGTTCACCGACGTGCGCATCGAAACCACTGCGACCTTCGGCGTCCGACAGCAACGGAATGAACTCATCGGCACGGGCCTTGTGCACCGCATCCCAAAGCTCTGCGTCAGTGGCATCGGGTTTGCCGTACAACAGATTGTCGCGGATCGAGCGGTGCAGCAACGACGTATCCTGGGTAATCATGCCGATGCGCGCGCGCAGGCTTTCCTGGCCGACTTCGGCGATGTTCTGCCCATCGATCACAATCCGCCCGCCCTCGACGTCGTATAGGCGCAGCAGCAGGTTGACCAAGGTCGATTTGCCGGCACCGGACGGGCCGATCAAGCCGATTTTCTCGCCCGGTTTGATGGTCAGGTTGAGGTCGCCGATGATGCCTTTCTTCTTGCCGTAGTGAAAATCCACGTGCTCGAAACGCACTTCACCACGGGCCACGGCCAGCGGTTTGGCCTGCTCGCGATCGGTGACGCTGACCGGTTGCGAGATGGTCTGCAGACCGTCCTGGACCATGCCGATGTTTTCGAAAATACCGGTGACCACCCACATGATCCAGCCGGACATGTTGACGATGCGAATGACCAGGCCGGTGGCCAGGGCAATCGCGCCGACGGTGATCAGCGACTGCGTCCACAGCCACAGCGCCAGCGCGGTAGTGCCGACGATCAGCAGGCCGTTCATGGTGGTGATTGCCACGTCCATGCTGGTGACCACGCGACCGGCCATCTGCGCCTTGACCGTCTGTTCTTCGATGGCTTCCTTGGCGTAGTGCTGTTCGAAATTGGTGTGGGCAAACAGCTTGAGGGTGGCGATGTTGGTGTAGCCGTCGACGATCCGCCCCATCAGTTTCGAGCGTGCGTCGGAGGCTTCCACCGAGCGATCTTTCACCCGTGGCACGAAGTAATACAGCGCGCCGATGTAGGCGGCGATCCACGTCAGCAGCGGGATCATCAGGCGCCAGTCGGCTTCGGCGAACAGCACCAGCGAACTGATCGCGTAGATCACCACGTGCCACAGCGCATCCACCGCTTGCACTGCCGAGTCACGTAGCGAGTTGCCGGTCTGCATGATGCGTTGGGCGATGCGCCCGGCGAAGTCGTTCTGGAAGAAGTTCAGGCTCTGCTTGAGCACGTAGCTGTGGTTTTGCCAGCGGATCATGCTGGTCATCCCCGGGCTGAGGGTCTGATGCACCAGCAGGTCGTGCAGGCCGAAGAAGATCGGCCGCAGTACCAGCGCAACCACCACCATCCAGGTCAGTTCGAGGGCGTGGTCGCTGAAGAAGTTCGGGTTGGGCGTGCCCTGGGCCAGGTCGATGATGCGGCTCAGGTAACTGAACAGCGCCACTTCGATCAGCGCGGCGAACAGGCCAACGACGAGCAGGGCGGCAAAACTCGGCCAGACCTGCTTGAGGTAATAGGTGTAGAAGGGCCAGACGCGATCTGGCGGAGACGCCGTCGGGGCGTCGCGGAATATGTCGATCAGTTGTTCGAAACGGCGATAGAGCATCAGATAACCGCCCGGACGCCGGGCTCTCCTTTTATCGGTGTGAGCGGCGTGAGGTTGAGTTCACGCCGCTCGAAACGCCCTGTACAGCTTAGTCGATGACTTTGGCCGACTTGATGATCACAGGGTCGGAAGGCACGTTTTGCATGCCTTGTTTGGTGGTGGTTGGCGAGTTGACGATGATGTCGACCACGTCCATGCCTTTGACCACTTTGCCGAATACGGCGTAGCCATCGCCCTGATCGAGGAAATCGTTGTCCTTGACGTTGATGAAGAACTGGCTGGTCGCCGAATCAGGTACGGAGGTGCGAGCCATGGACAAGGTACCGCGCACGTTGGCCAGACCATTTTTGTGTTCGTTCTTGATCGGCGCCTTGGTTTCTTTTTGCTGCATCTGCGGGGTGAAGCCACCGCCCTGCGCCATGAAGCCCGGGATCACACGGTGAAAAATGGTGTTGGTGTAAAAGCCGCTGTTGACGTAATCCAGAAAGTTCTTGGTACTGATCGGCGCCTTGACCGGATCCAGTTCGATTTCGATCTGGCCGTTGGTGGTGTCCAGCAGCACGTGCGGTGCTTTGGCCGGCGTGGCAGCCATCAGGTTGGCAGCAAACAGCACAGTACCAGCGGCGAGGGCGAGTTTTTTCAGCATGGGTCAGTGATCCTGAGATTGAATATCGGCTGCGGCGAGGAACTCCAGCAGCGTTTGGTTGAAGCGTTGGGGTTGATCGAGCGGGGTGGCGTGGCGCGAATCGGCGATCACCACCAGCCGCGCATCGGGCAGCAGTTTTACATAGGTTTCTTTCAGCGCCACCGGTGTGTAGTCACGGTCGGCGCTGATGACGAGCGTTGGACAGGTCACTCGGGAAAGTCGTTCCTGAACCCCCCAGCCAACAATCGCATCGAAGCTGGCGAGATAAGCACGTTTGTCGTTTTTTGCCCAGCGCTCGGCCATTTTCTCTCGCAGATCGGCCTGTTCAGGCTTGGGAAAAAGCTTGTCGCCCAGCGCCTTGCCGATGGTTGCCAGATTCAGCACGCGCATCAGGCTCCAGCGCTTGAACCACTGCCAGTAATCGTCGCGGCTGCGGATTTTGACTTCGGGGGCGCTGTTGACGATGGTCAGGCTTTTCAGCATTTGCGGCTGATCGACGCCGAACTGAAAGCCGATCATCCCGCCCATCGACAGCCCGACGTAGTGCACCGGGCCGAGTTTCAGGTGCTCGATCAGCGCCAGCAGATCGGCGCTGAACCCGGCGATGCTGTAGCGCTCGCGGGGTTTGTCCGAGCGGCCGTGACCGCGTATGTCCGGGACGATTACCCGGTAATGCGCCGACAGCGCCGGAATCTGCATTTCCCAGTCCTGGGTGCTCGAGCCGAGCCCGTGAACCAGCAGCAACGGCGTACCGTGGCCATATTCCTCGTAGTGCAGGTTGCAACCTTCATGTTCGAAATAGGCCATCGGTGAACTCCGTGTCAGGCTTGTTCAGGGGCGGCGAACGGTGCGTCCAGCGGTAATGTGTCGAAGGTGCGCAACAGTTCGATGAGGATTTGCGTCGCCGGGCCCAGTGGTTTGTCCTTGTTCGAATACAGATAGAAGCTCGGGTTGCGGCTGCCGCCCTGATCCAACGGTAGCAGCTTGAGCGAACCTTCCTTCAATTCGCGTTCGATCATGTGCCGCGGCAGCCAGGCAAAGCCCAGGCCACTGCTGACGAACGTCGCGGCGGTGGCGAGGCTGCCGACAGTCCAGCGTTGTTCAGCGCCGAGCCAGCCGACGTCGCGCGGTTGCTGGCGACCGGAGTCGCGGATCACCACCTGCATCTGGGTTTCCAGGTCCTGGAAGCTCAGTTCGCGATTGAGCCGATGCAGGGCGTGATCGGGGTGGGCGACGGCGACGAATTCGACGTCGCTCAATTCCGCGCCGAGGTAGCCGGGAATGCTCAGGCCGGTAATGGCCAGATCGGCCACGCCTTCAAGCAGTACTTCTTCCACGCCCGACAACACTTCTTCGCGCAGACGCACGCGGCAGCCGCGACTCTGCGGCATGAACGCTGTCAGCGCCCGGACAATCCGTGCGCTCGGGTAAGCGGCGTCGACCACCAGCCGCACCTCAGCCTCCCAACCTTGCTCCATGTGGTGGGCGAGGTCTTCCAGTTGGCTGGCCTGTTTCACCAGTTGCCGCGAACGACGCAGCAGTACGCCACCGGCTTCGGTGAGCACCGCTTTGCGCCCATCGATGCGCAGCAATGGCACGCCGAGTTGGTCTTGCATGCGGGCGACGGTGTAACTCACCGACGATTGCGAACGGTGCAGAACCTCGGCGGCCTGGGCGAATCCGCCATGGTCGACCACAGCCTGCAATGTTCGCCATTGATCAAGGGTCACGCGGGGCGCTTTCATCAATAGCTCCTCTTGTCCTAAGCTGGCCGTCCCTCATGGAGACTGGCGAATGAAAAAATTCTGTTGTGTGGTGCTCGCGTTGCTGCCGCTGACTGCGTTTGCTTACCCGATCGATGTGCAGAAGAACCTCAATGACTTGAAGATCGACTACGAAACCTTCGATACCGACAAAGACATCGGCTCCATCCGGGTCGCCAACTACGGCGATGTCGACGCGCTGTGCAAGGCTGTGTTCAGCAATGGCCCGGAAGCACCGCGCACGCGCAATATCGAAGTGCCGGCCGGCAAGCATACGAACGCCACGGCCAAGTTCTCCCGCGAGATCATCAGGCTGCGCATCGAACTGAGCTGCAGCCCGAAATAACAGCAATCCCTGTGGGAGCGAGCTTGCTCGCGAAGGCGTAGTGTCAGTTGACGCCTTCTCTGACTGATACATCTCCTTCGCGAGCAGGTTCGCTCCCACAGGGTATAAGCTGCATCTAAACTAATTATTCGATGCTTTGCAGCAATTATTTGCGCTTTTTCATCGATCCACCCCTGTTTAACCTTCACTCCATCGACCTACAACATTCTCGGATGGAGGCTACACCCCATGTCCCGCGTTCTGATCATCGAAAGCAGTGCCCGCCAGCAAGACTCGGTATCCCGTCAACTGACCCAGACTTTCATCAGTCAGTGGAAAGCGGCGCACCCAGACGATCAGATCACCGTGCGTGACCTTGCCGTGAACCCGGTGCCGCACCTGGACGCCAACCTGTTGGGTGGCTGGATGAAGTCTGCCGAGCAGCGCAACGCCAACGAACAATCGTCGCTGGACCGTTCCAACCAATTGACCGATGAGTTGCTGGCCGCCGACGTGCTGGTGATGGCTGCGCCGATGTACAACTTCGCGATCCCGAGCACCCTCAAGGCCTGGCTCGACCACGTGCTGCGTGCCGGCGTGACCTTCAAGTACACCGAAACCGGCCCGCAAGGTCTGCTCAGCGGCAAGCGTGCCTACGTACTCACCGCTCGCGGCGGCATCTACGCCGGCGGCCCGGCCGACCATCAGGAACCGTACCTGCGTCAGGTCATGGGCTTCATCGGCATCCACGACGTGACCTTCATTCACGCCGAAGGCATGAACCTGGGTGGCGACTTCCAGGAGAAGGGCCTGAATCAGGCCAACGCCAAATTGTCCCAAGTCGCTTGATTGGTTAATCGCCAGATAATCGCCGATTGTTTTAGTGACCTGGCGCAACCCCTTCAAGGCTCTACGCGCATCGAACCTCCCTTTGCACTTGTTGCTCCTGAGTGCTGTAGCCCGATTGAACGCTTTAGCGAGATCGGGCTTTTTTTTGCCTGAGATTCACAGAACGACGTAGATCCCTGTAGGAGTGAGCCTGCTCGCGATGGCGGTTGTTCGGACACATCAGTATTGACTGACACGCCGCTATCGCGAGCAGGCTCACTCCTACAGGGGATTTGTGTTGTTGGAGGGTTCGCGGTCTTGCGCAAAAACCGCTATCGTCGCCGCCATTCGATTTCGAGGCGAGCATGGGCTATCTACTTTTTGTCACGCTGATCCAGGCGTTTTCCTTCAGTCTGATCGGCGAATACCTGGCCGGTCACGTCGACAGTTATTTCGCGGTGCTGGTGCGCGTCGTGCTGGCGGGGCTGGTGTTCATTCCGTTGACCCGCTGGCGCTCGGTCGAACCTTCGTTCATGCGCGGCATGCTGGTGATCGGCGCGTTGCAGTTCGGTGTGACCTACGTCTGCTTGTACCTGAGCTTCCGCGTGCTGACGGTGCCGGAGGTGTTGCTGTTCACCATCCTCACGCCGCTGCACGTGACCCTGATCGAAGATGCCCTGAACCGGCGCTTCAACCCATGGGCGCTGATCGCCGCGCTGGTGGCGGTAGGCGGGGCGGCGGTGATTCGCTTCGACAGCATCAATCCGGACTTCTTCATGGGCTTCCTGCTGCTGCAACTGGCCAACTTCACCTACGCGGCGGGGCAGGTGATGTACAAGCATCTGGTGGCGAAACACCCGAGCGACCTGCCGCATTACCGCCGTTTCGGCTTCTTCTACCTCGGCGCGCTGGCGGTGGTGCTGCCTGCATTCCTGATGTTCGGCAAAGCCAACTTCCTCCCGGAAGCGCCGCTGCAATGGGGCGTGTTGCTTTTCCTCGGCCTGGTCTCGACCGCGCTGGGCATGTACTGGTGGAACAAGGGCGCGTGCATGGTCAACGGTGGCACGCTGGGGGTGATGAACAACCTGCATGTGCCGGTGGGCTTGCTGCTGAATCTGCTGATCTGGAATCAGCATGAGGAACTGGGACGGTTGTTTCTCGGCGGCAGCGTGATACTGGCAGCCGTGTGGATCAGCCGGTTGGGGAACAGGCACGTTCCTCAATCAAGGTAGGCATCGTCGTTGGCGCAGGATTTGATTTTGATGGACCAAGGAACACCACAACCGGTGGTTACGAACCTTGCGGGCATTCATGGACAACCGGACTAAAGGATTGACTGCGTGAGATCTGCGTACTGCAAAGTGATTTTGGCTGCTTCCCTAGTGGGCAGCCTGACGGGGTTTGGCTATATAGGAGTGATCCATCAAGGCAATAAGGCAAGTTCGGCAGAGTTTGAGGAGGGGCAATCGGCGGCCGGAAATGCAATAACGCCAGAAACCCCGCGAATCCGGTCAATGGCGAACCCCTCCAGGATCATGGATGCCCGGGTATTGCAGGCGGTAACGTCGTTAACCGTAGCAACCATTGTTGATGTCGAAGTTTTCCAATCCGAGAGTGCTGTTTTCGAGGTCGTGGGCGAAAGTCAGGAGCTCATTGACTCGATAAAAGCGGACTACGCAGAAGGTAACCTGATACTCAGCCATAAGCGGGGCAATTCCCGATTGCTCTCGTGCGGGAACGCCTCTGCATCGACGGATCTGACAGGCGGGGTTGTGGTTATCAATACACAAGGGGAAAGCAAGACAGCTCCGTGCCCGCTGGTGAGGATCGGTGTCAGGAAAATCCCTGAAATCAAAGTCGAGAGCAGTGGCGATGTAAAAGTCATGAACGTGAGTCAGGAGCAACTCGTTCTCAGCATCCACGGTTCTGGAAACATTTCGGCCGATGGGAGGGTTAAGTCGTTGATGATCCTGATTCATGGCTCGGGTGATCTAAACACGACGAAGATGCCGGCGGACAGGGTTTCGATCCTTTCTCAGGGATCGGGTGACGTCACTGTCGCGGTCAAGGAGCAACTGCAGTCGACGCTACAAGGTTCGGGCGACATTACAGTCTTGGGAAACCCGGTGAGCTTGCAAAGTTCGAAGAACGGATCGGGGAACTATCGAATCGTCAGTAAAAGTGTAAAGTAAATTGTAAGTTTTTGAGGTTTTAAACGAATACGCTTGCTAAAGGTCAGTCGGCTTTGCTAGGCGTTGTAGGAGTGGAAGGTGAGCGATCACTAGTTCTTGAAAAAATTAGCAATAATTACTATCGGGCGGTATTGCCTTCGACTTGTAACGCAATTATGATCCCGCGCCTCGGACCAGTCGTCTTGAACGACACCTCTATTAGCTAAGGATTGGCTATGACTCCCTCTCAAGATATCTAACTACCACACATATTCCGACTCCAGGTACATGCTATGAGTCGGTTTGCCTGTGTTCGGAAATCAATCTCTATATAAAAGTTTTTCGTGGAACTGTTTTCACGAAATAAATGGGCGTGTTTTAGCCAAGCTTAAGCGTGCCCGCAACATTAAGACAGCAAGGAATAGCCGTGGAAAATAAAGCCAGTGGTACTGAGCTCGTTGAGTTTGACGAGTATGGATCGTATGAAATTAAAGACTTGGAAGTACTGGATGCTGTAGCCGGCGGATGGGAAGTCAACATTGGTTGTAACGGCGGCTCGGGCAATGCCAAGTGTGGCGACACTCCCGTGAACGGCGGTTGCGGTTCGCCGCCTGTCAACTCGAGTTGTGGTGATGACCAGGATGGTTGATTGATGTGATGAACGTGGAGTACCAGTCTGGTACTCCACTCACATAAATAGAATGAGTAAGTTAGATGGATCTAGATAAAAATATTCTGGCAACACTCAATCCGAAGAGTCTCGAGCTCATTCTTTATCCCACTGAGCAGTGCAACTTCAGGTGTACCTACTGTTATGAAGATTTTCTGATAGGGCGAATGGATGAAAAAACTCAGGAGGGCATAAGGAATCTCATCGCCAGGCGATTGCCGAAACTGGATAACCTTCACCTCCAGTGGTTTGGTGGCGAGCCACTTGCAGCGAAAGATCTAGTTCTTGAGTTGAGCGAGTTCGCAAAAAAAGCTTGCGATCAGGCCGGTGTTAACTTCAGTGGATCCCTGACTACCAATGGGTATCTCCTGACACTTGATCTGGCAGAAAAGCTTTGTGACCTGAATCAGCGAAACTATCAAATCTCGCTGGACGGGTTTGAGAGCGGTCATGACAAAACCAGAAAACTTGCTTCAGGCGCTGGCACGTTTAACAGAATATGGTCAAATCTCCTGGCTTTGAAGGGGTCAAACCTGGATTTCAACGTCACCCTGCGGGTTCATCTCACCAAGGAAAACGTCTCGTCCGTAAAGCGACTGGCTGAAGAAATAAAGAAAACGTTCTTGTCTGATCGAAGATTCAAGGTGTTCCTGAAGACAATTGAAAACCTGGGCGGGCCGAACGACACGTCAGGCGTTTTGCTTTCAAAAAACGAAAGACTCGCAACGCTTGCAGAGTTGAATGAGTTGTTGAACGAGAAAACGGTCAGCAAATCCGATAACGGCCTTTACGTTTGCTATGCATCGCGCCCTAACTCCCTTGCGATACGAGCGGATGGAACGATACAGAAGTGTACCGTGATGCTTTCAGATGACAGGAATTCCGTCGGCAAAATAAACGAGAACGGAACCGTCAAGCTTGATTCGGAGCGGATGAACTTGTGGATGAGGGGGTACTCTGACGACAAGAAAACTCTAAGTTGTCCAGCTGTCGGTTTACCAAAAATACCGAACCTGATTCCAGTCGTAAATGCCAGCTAACCAATAATTGTCATCCTGTTGCAGTTGAGAGATTTGAATGCTTATTGATCTTGGAGTGTCGAATGAGTATTTCTTGAATACAATTCAGGAAAAAAACTTTTACCTTCGTCGCGGAGCGATCAAAGCCGATGCCTTCACGCTCGCCGATATAGATAATATTCTGGGTACGATCGAACCGGAATCCCCCAGTGTCAATCTCCATAATGGAACATTCATCCCGGAAAGTGAGTATGTCTTTACCTATAACGAAGTAGGAAAGCCGCGAAAGACGATCATCAAGCCAAAGTTCTACAAATTAATGCAGGAAGGGGCAACGCTGATTCTAAACAGGGTGCAGAAAAGCTCTCTATATATTGACAGCCTCTGTAAGGAAATTGCCGGTGTGGTGAGTCAAGAGACACTGGGAAACGGCTATCTGGCATTCAATCCGCAGGCTGCCTTCGGAAATCACTGGGATTGTCATGATGTTTTTGCCATTCAGTTGGTGGGAAGGAAAAGGTGGAGGATATACCCGCCCACCTTCGAACTTCCAATGCCGGGGCAGACCAGTAAGGAATTCAAGAGTGAGTGTTCGGAAACTCCCGTCCTAGATACGGTGCTGGAGGCTGGTGATCTTTTATATGTGCCGCGCGGATGGTGGCACAGTGCGATAGCCGTGGGCGAGCCAACGTTCCATGTTGCGGTGGGGGTGCATACGACACATATAAGTACCTATGTTGAATGGGTGTGTAACAAGTTCCTTGAAAAACATCTTGAATGCCGTAAAAGAATTGGCTTTTCGGAAACTGATTTACATGATATCGAGTCGGCCTTTGAAAGGGTCAGGCAGGAAGTCATGAGCGAGGAAAATTTCAGTCTGTTCAAACAGACAATCGTTTCCTCAGGCCGGACCAGCACGAAGTTTGATGTAGCGGCGAATGTGTTCGGGCGTGGTGATGGTCTGTGCGGTAGTGAGAAGTTGAGTTTGAGTAGTCATTATGCAGCTGTTATTGATGAAACTTGTGTTGTCAACGGAATAAAAATACCGGCCGATAGCCTTGAGTGGAAAGTAGTAAAGCTGCTTTCGCAGCAGAGTGGTCTATCGATCGATGAACTGTCGGTGAAACTCCGAGTTCCGCCTGCGTCAATGAGAAAAATCGTAAGCTCATTGATGTTTCATGATGTTCTGTATCGCGCCAGTGCGTAAGTCGCCACGAGTAATATTATGTTCAGGAAAGAGGCTCTGATTGCCAAGGCGAGCAAAAATGAAGTTTACGGCGAAATTATCCTCGCAAGTCCGATCAATCATACGCTGATATCTGTTTTTGCCGTTGTGTGTACATTGGTAACAGCTGCGTTTCTGTTCGGTGGGTATTACACAAAACGAGTGACAGCGCATGGGGAGTTGATTCCGGAGAGCGGGGTTACCCAGGTCTATGCAATCCAAAGCGGATTGATCAAGAGCCGATCTGTCAGCGAAGGACAGAAAGTCAAAGCCGGTGACACATTATTTGTTTTGTCCAGTGATCGAAAAAGCCAAAAAAAGCAGGCCATACAAGAAACCATAAATGCGGCTCTTCAGGACAAGCGAAGTAGCTTGGCGTCTGCAATCAAGACAACAGAGCATATTCACGCACTTGAGATGGAGGCATTACGTAACAATGCCTCTACGTTGACGCGTGAAAGAGATAATCTTGATCAGCAGATATCGCTTGCTGTCAAGAAGATGGCGTTGTCGGAAGGCTCGGTAAAACGTTACAAAGGTTTGATGGAGCAAGGCTACATTGCTCCAGAGCAACTTGATCAGAAACAAGAAGAGTTGCTTGAACAAAAAATACGCCTGAAGGACCTGGAGCGCAGTCGTGCAGATGTTGATTACAAATATGCGACAGTCGTTCAAAACATCTCAAGCACACCGCTTACGCAATCGAATATCAGGGAAGAACTTACCCGAAGCTTACAGGTTGTCGATCAGGAAATGGTCGAAAATGAAGCTAAATATGAAACGGTCATCTCTGCCCCAAGCGACGGTATCGTTACAGCGATAAGAGGAAACGTTGGCCAGACGGCAAAGGTTGATGAGGCATTGGCTGCCATTGTTCCCGGTGATTCAAGGTTTCAGGCTCATTTATATGTTCCTAGTCGTGCAGTAGGCTTTATCCGTAAAGGTGCAGTAGTAGGCGTTAGATACCAGTCCTTTCCTTATCAGAAGTTTGGTCAGGCCAAAGGAACAGTTCTGGAAATATCCGAGGCTCCACTTCTTCCTGTAGAAATACCGCCAATAGCGAATCCTGAGTCCAGTAAAGAACCAATGTATAGAGTGACGGTTGAGCTTGAACGTCAATATGTAAGAGCATACGGCGATGTCATTCCTTTGCGAGCAGGAATGCTGCTGGACGCAGATGTGATGCTCGAGAAGCGAAAGTTATATGAGTGGATTGTAGAACCAATCTATTCGATAACAGGCAAGATATAACTGGAAGTGACAATGAAAGAGTTGCTTGGAAAAATAAATTTTCACTCCGGAAACAGTACGCCTGTCATTCATCAGTCCGAGCGTTCAGAGTGCGGGTTGGTGTGCGTCGCGATGATAGCGAGCCATTTTGGATGTCACACCGATCTAAGAGAAATCCGTCAGCGGTTTTCGGTTTCCCAGCAAGGGTTGACTTTGCGTGGGCTCGTAAAGATTTCAAATGCGATGAATTTGAATAGCCGGCCTGTAAAGCTGGAAATGGCCGGTTTGAATAGTCTCAAATTGCCTTGTGTTCTTCATTGGAATTTTGACCATTTCGTGGTTTTGGTTGAAATAAAAAAAGCGGGTTTTGTCATACATGATCCTGCGCTCGGAAAGCGTACAGTCACCTACGAAGAAGTCTCAAAGTTCTTCACTGGCATAGCCCTTGAGCTGTGGCCAAATCCAGGCTTTGAACTAAAGGAAAAATCACCGCGTGTCGGCATAACCTCGGTCATCGGCAATGTTCGTGGCGCCTATCGATCGGCGGCAAAAGTGCTGGCTGTCGCGTCAGCCTTAGAGCTTATGTCACTCATGTCGCCGTTGTTTTTACAGCTCACTCTGGACAATGTCCTGCCGGCGTTTGATGTCGATCTACTCGTCATGCTGGCGCTTGGTTTTGGGGGGCTGATGTTGGCCCAGGAGTTTATGAAGCTTATAAGAGCTAGAATGCTTTTATATTTTGGTACGCACCTGAATATACAGCTTAAGGCCAATGTATTTAAGCATCTCATAAGTTTGCCAATCGAATATTTTGAGAAGCGAAGTCTGGGTGATATAACGTCGAGGTTTTCTTCCATTGACCAAGTTCAGAGGACGCTGACTACCTCGCTGTTGGAGGCTCTGCTTGATGGTGTAATGTCGGTAGCCATTGTCTGTATGATGTTCTACTACAGTGTATTCCTCGCATCGATCTCCGTTGCTGCTCTTGCACTATACCTGGCAATACGCTTTTTATGGTTTGTGCCTTTGAAGAAGGCGACAGAACAGCAGATAATACATTCTGCCCGGCAAGAAACTCACTTTCTGGAAACGGCTAGGGGTATTCGTGCGATAAAGTTATTTCAACGTCAGGAAGACAGAAGGGCGTCTTGGCTATCGATGCTTGTCAGTCAAGTGAATCTGGACTTGAAGACTCAGCAGATTCACATTTTATATCATGGTGCGATAGGCGTAATTACCGGTATAGAAAACATATTGATCATTTACTACGGTGTCAGCATGGTGATAGATGGAAGGTTTTCTATCGGCTTCCTGATGGCGTTCATTGCCTATAAGTCGGTTTTCAACTTGCGGCTCACTGCGTTGATCAATAAAGGCTTCGAAGTAAAGATGCTACAGGTTCAAGGAGAGCGTCTTGCTGATATAGTGCTGACGAAACCCGAGCACATGATGGAAGAAGTCGGGGGCTATAATAAAACTATTGAGCCCAGTGTTGAGGTGTTCGGACTGAGTTACAAGTATGGAGACCATGAAAGGGAAGTACTGTCCGATATCAGTTTCAAGGTCAGCCCGGGCGAATTTGTAGCCATCACTGGGCCATCCGGATGTGGTAAAACAACATTGCTGCATCTGTTGCTTGGTATTTTCAAGGCGACTTCTGGAGAGGTTCTGGTTGGCGGTGTAGATATTAAAAAAGTTGGAGTCGAGAATTTACGGGGATTGATCGGTACTGTACTTCAGGATGATGATCTATTCTCTGGCTCCATTGCCGATAATATTTGTTTTTTCGACCATCAACCTGATCAGGAATGGATTGAGACGTGCGCGAGGATGGCGGCAATCGATGATGACATCAAATCTATGTCGATGGGATACAATACGTCTATTGGTGATATGGGAAGTGTTTTGTCCGGTGGTCAGAAGCAAAGGATCCTTTTGGCCCGTGCCTTGTACAAGCGTCCGAAGATTCTTTTGCTCGATGAAGCGACGAGCCATCTCGATCTGGAGAAGGAAAAAGAAGTAAACAATGCTGTGGCCAATTTGAAAATGACGCGAATTATCGTTGCTCATCGGCCTGATACCATTGCAGCGGCTGATCGTGTGATTCAGATGAGGCGGTCTTGATATGTACAAGTATTTGTCGCCATTATTGGCAGTACTTGTTCTGCTGCCTTTGTTTTGTCGTGGGGAACAGGTTTCCGATTTCTCAAGATCTGGAGAGGTGGGCTATCTGGATGGTTCAACAAAGCGAAGCGGTATCCCTGAAAAGAAAAAGGATAACTTTTCTTTTGGATGTAAGTGGGATGAATCCTTAAGTATTGACGAAGCACTGGAGCTCGCGCTTTGTGCGAATCCAAAGTTGTCACAGGCGAGGGCAAACGTACAAATCCAGAAGCATAAGCTGGCTGCGGCCAAGTCTGCCTATTTGCCGACACTGTATTTGAACAGTGAAGGACTCAAGGACGTGGTTGCTTCAAATGAAAAATCCTCATGGGACTCATCGTTGAATATCTCATGGCTTCTTCTGGATTTTGGTGGAAGGCACGGTAGTGTTGAGGAGAATAGAAGTTTATTACTGTCGGCAGTTTTGGCTCAGGATGCAGATTCGTTGTCTCTGGTGTCAGATGTTTCCAGAGACTATTTTTCCGTTGCGGCGGCCAAAGGTGTAATCGACTCGAGCCTGAACAACGAATCAGCGGCAAAAGAAAGTTTTCTGGCTGCTCAGGCTAAATATGTTGCGGGTGTAGGCGCGCGTGCAGATTTGCTGCAGGCTCAAACAGCTCATTCTGAAGCCATCCTGGATCGCGTGAGAGCACAAGGGAACTACCAAAAGGCCGTGGCGCAATTAGCTTATACACTAGGGGTGGATCCGGGGGCTGAGATAACAATTGACACCCTCGATGAGTCTGTTTTTTCTGATGACTTGAATAAGTCACTGGAGTTGCTGATTCGCGAGGCGACTGCTCTGCACCCATCCGTTCGCTCTGCCAGAGCTCAATTGGAGGCAAGCAAGTTTCACCTGCAAACCGTCATCTCCGAGGGGAAACCCAGTCTGTCTTTTGTAAGTTCCTATTCCGAGAAGCGCTATATCCAGGAGAACGCCAAGGACTTTAACTCAATGGAAGTCGGACTGAAATTGTCATTTCCTTTGTTTGAAGGCTTCCGTAATAACTCCAGAATCTCCGAGGCGTATGAAAACATACAGCTTCAGGAGGCACTGTTGAGACAGGCTGAGCTGAATGTTACCAATTCTATATGGGTCAACTATTCGGAACTCAAGACAGAAAACGAGAGCATCAACATCGCGAAAAGTCTGGTGCGTTCGGCCGAGGAATCTTCTGGAGTAGCCAAAGGGCGGTACAGAGCGGGAGTAGGCTCAATTATCGAGTTGTTGAACGCTCAAACAGCGCTCGCCAACGCAAACCAACAGTATGTACAGTCGCTGGCTCGATGGAGAGCTGCCAGGATTCGATTGGCTGCGAGTGTTGGTGTCCTTGTTCGCAATGACCAGAGGATTTCCATGTGATCATATTGCTTCGCTTAGGTGCATTTGCATGATTGATGTATGGAATAGAGTTCTGGCGGTTGTCCTGATGGGGGGCGGTGTTATGGGTTCTGTATTTGCTGATGAGGCGAGCACGAATAGATTTGCAGAGTCGGCAATCAGAGACCTTTCTGCCGTTCACCAACTTATAGTCACCTCTCATCCGGGTGCCATAGATAAAGAAAATACAAATTTTGCTGGCTGGGTTGAATACGGGTATTTGCAAGCAAAGAAACTCAGCCTGCTTGTCAGCTCAAGAAGGGATGCTCAAGCTGTTCTGGGTTTTTATATTTCAGGCTTCAAGGATGGCCATGTAGGTATTTATCATTCTGAAAAAGGCAGATCTTCGTGGGCCGGTTTTATCCTGGACAAGAGAGGGGAGGACTTCGTTGTCAGTCATGTTGCAAAGGGCTGGCCAGCCTCCTTGCCTCCAATCGGTTCCAGCGTCCTCTCATGTGACGGGAAAGAGCTCCATGAAATATTGGCTGATGAGATATCACCCTATGTCGATCGCAGACTGGATCTGAAATCTACCTGGAATCACTTGGCCAAGCATTTGACTGTTGATGATGCGGACTATCCTGTGCTGGGCAGAAAACCGGCGAGCAACTGTCAAGTTGTTCTGCCGAGCGGACTAAAGCAAAACTTTGATCTGCTGTGGCTGGAGGATAGCGGGCAATTGGCGGATTTTCTGCTTCAGCCTCAACCGCCTCAGACTGTCCAGAACCTCGGGGGTGGACGGTATTGGGTGCATGCGTCGAATTTCGCACCTTCGGCGGACGAGAATGCGTCCCTCGAAAAAATGCTTGAGGCTCTCGAAAGAATCGATAATGCCCAGTTGGTTGTACTTGATACGCGCGGTAATCGTGGTGGCAACAGCCTGGTCGGGATCAGGATTCTCTCGGCTTTGTTGGGTGACAAATATGTCAAAAGTCTGGATCGATCCTCCCGTTCGTATGCAATGTGGCGAGTTTCGCCTCTTGCACTTTCAACGCTCAACAATGCCCTGGCCAGTACGGAACGCGATTACGGAAAGAGCAGCGATGCCTACACGTTTGTTGCAGGCTTGCGTGAATCGATGAACGTTGCGCTGGTTGAGAAGAGAGAGTGGTTGCAACAGCCCGATACGTCTTCGCTCGAGCATGACCGTTCGAAAGATTCAAACCACAAGAATTTCAGGGGCCGACTTGTGCTGGTGACGGATTCGTTCTGTGCGAGTGCTTGTCTGGATTTTGCAGATACCGTTCTAGCTGTTCCTGGAGCGATCCACTTTGGGTTACCGACGAGTGCTGACACGGTGTACATCGATATCGGTGCTGAGGTTCTACCGAGCGGGGCCCAGTTCTGGTTGCCGTTGAAAGTCTGGAGAGGTCGAGTGCGGGGAAATAATCAAAGCTATGATCCGCGATATGTTTTCGATGGCGATATAAATGACACGGCTGCTGTTCAAAAATGGGTTCTTGGTCATTTTTGAACAGACAGTTCCTTGCCCCCGGTAACTCGCAACAGTTCGGCAGACGTTACCGGAGGAGATTGTGGCATTACATGATGTGCTTCTCGGTCTCGGGAATATGGCTTGCACCAAGGACTGCCGGCAGCAACCCGGAACGCAAATCCCCACCACTCGGCTGCTGATACAGACTCAGCCCGAACTCCGGCAGCACCGCCAGCAGATAATCGAAAATATCCCCCTGAATCCGCTCGTAGTCGGCCCATGCCGTGGTGCTGGTGAAGCAGTAGATTTCCAGCGGAATGCCCTGCGCGGTGGTCTGCATCTGGCGGACCATGCAGGTCATGTTCGGCTGCACCTCCGGGTGGCTCTTCAGATACGCCAAGGCGTAAGCGCGGAAGGTGCCGATGTTGGTCATGCGCCGACGGTTGGCTGACATCGCCGCGACGTTGCCCTGCGCCTCGTTCCACGCCTTGAGTTCGGCTTTCTTGCGGCTCATGTAATCGGTCAGCAGGTGCACCTGGGAGAGTTTTTCTTCCTCATCGTCGCGGATGAAGCGCACGCCGCTGGCATCGATGAACAGGCTGCGTTTGATCCGCCGGCCACCCGACTGCTGCATGCCGCGCCAGTTTCTGAACGACTCGCTCATCAGGCGCCAGGTCGGGATCGAGACAATGGTCTTGTCGAAATTCTGCACCTTGACCGTGTGCAAAGTGATGTCGACCACGTCGCCATCGGCGCCGACTTGCGGCATTTCGATCCAGTCGCCGACCCGCAGCATGTCGTTGCTGGTCAGTTGCACGCTGGCGACGAACGACAGCAGGGTGTCCTTGTAGACCAACAGAATCACCGCCGACATCGCACCCAGACCGGAGAGCAGCAACAGCGGCGAACGGTCGATCAGGGTGGCAACGATGATGATCGCGCCGAACACGTACAAGACCATTTTCGCCAGTTGCACATAGCCCTTGATCGAGCGGGTGCGGGCGTGTTCGGTGCGCGCGTAGATGTCCAGCAGCGCATTGAGCAGGGCGCTGACCGACAACAGCAGGAACAGGATGGTGAAGGACAGCGCGACGTTGCCAAGAAAGGTCATCGCGGTTTTGCTCAGTTCCGGCACCAGGTGCAGGCCGAACTGGATCACCAGCGACGGCGTCATCTGCGCCAGACGCTGGAACACCTTGTTATGACGAAAGTCATTGATCCAGTGCAGGGCCGGCTGGCGACCAAGCATGCGGCTGGCATGCAGGATCAGATAGCGCGCCACTCGTCCGAGGACCAGCGCGATCACCAGTAGCAGCATCAGCGCCAGGCCGGATTGCAGGAGCGGGTGCTGTTCGAGGGCTCCCCAGAGGTCTTGGGCGTTGAGCCAGAGCTGTTTGAAATCCATGTGAGCAACAATTCTTCTGTAAGACGCGATGGGCGATTAGAGCATTTAAGACGCTGTGTATTACCGTTGAAGACAAATCGAGCAACAAAAAAACCACTGATTACGCCCGTTTGTATAAAGAAACTCGGCCTGAGCGCTCGAAACCGGTAACCTATGCAGCTGTTTTTTTGCATATCTTCGAGGTAGCACCCGTGTTTTCCCAATTCGCCCTGCACGAACGCCTGCTCAAAGCCGTGGCCGAGCTGAAATTTGTCGAGCCAACGCCTGTGCAAGCAGCGGCCATTCCGCTGGCGCTCCAGGGGCGTGACCTGCGGGTGACGGCGCAAACCGGTAGCGGCAAGACCGCCGCTTTTGTCCTGCCGATCCTTAATCGCCTGATCGGCCCGGCCAAGGTCCGCGTCAGCATCAAGACCCTGATCCTGCTGCCGACACGCGAACTGGCCCAGCAGACCCTGAAGGAAGTCGAACGCTTCTCGCAGTTCACCTTCATCAAGTCCGGCCTGATCACCGGCGGTGAAGACTTCAAGGTCCAGGCCGCGATGCTGCGCAAGGTGCCGGACATCCTCATCGGCACCCCGGGCCGGATGATCGAGCAACTCAACGCCGGCAACCTCGACCTGAAAGAAGTCGAAGTGCTGGTGCTCGACGAAGCCGACCGCATGCTCGACATGGGTTTCGCCGAAGACGTACAACGCCTGGTCGACGAATGCCCGAACCGTCAGCAGACCATGCTGTTCTCCGCCACCACCGGTGGTTCAGGCCTGCGCGAGATGATCGGCAAGGTGCTGAACAACCCTGAGCACCTGCAGCTCAACGCGGTCAGCCAACTGAACTCGACGACCCGTCAGCAGATCATCACTGCCGACCACAATCAGCACAAAGAGCAGATTGTGAACTGGCTGCTGGCCAACGAGACCTATCAGAAGGCCATCGTCTTCACCAACACCCGAGCCATGGCCGACCGCATCTACGGCCGCCTCGTGGCTCAGGAATACAAGGCGTTCGTGCTGCACGGCGAGAAAGACCAGAAGGATCGCAAACTGGCGATCGACCGTCTGAAGCAGGGCGGTGTGAAGATTCTAGTGGCGACTGACGTCGCGGCCCGTGGTCTGGACGTTGATGGCCTGGATCTGGTGATCAACTTCGACATGCCACGCAGCGGCGACGAATACGTGCACCGTATCGGTCGTACCGGCCGTGCCGGCAACGACGGTCTGGCGATCTCGCTGATCTGCCACGGCGACTGGAACCTGATGTCGAGCATCGAGCGCTACCTGAAGCAGAGCTTCGAGCGCCGCACCATCAAGGAAGTCAAAGGCACCTACGGCGGACCGAAAAAGGTCAAGGCCTCGGGCAAAGCCGTTGGGGTGAAGAAGAAAAAGACCGACGCCAAGGGTGACAAGAAGAAAACCGCCGCCAAGACCCCGACCAAGCGCAAGAGCGCCAATCGTCCGAAGCCGGATTCTCTGGTGAGCAGCGACGGCATGGCCCCGCTCAAGCGTCGCAAGCCGGCAGAGTCTGCGGCTGAGTAAGCCGTTTCGCAGGCCAATAAAAAACCCGGACAGTGTCCGGGTTTTTTTATGCGCAGCGTTTGTCAGCTGCCGAGTTGCCCACTGGTGTCCGCGTCAAAGCGTTGTTTGGCGCGATCTGCCGCCGGTTTCAACAGGGCGAGCAGGGCCGCTTCGCTGTACAACCGCGAGTCGCCCAGCGCCTTCGGCGTTGGCTCGATCGGGATCAGCACATCCTCGCCGTCCGCATGCAGCCAGATCGCCACGACGTGCAGGGCCGAGACAAACAACACGCGCAATTCGACGGTTTTACCCTGCAGTTGCGGCGCCTGTTCCGCCAGTTTCAACGCGCCCACGGTGTCGGCGGCCCGGCTGCCGTGGTTCAGCGAAGAAAACTCGACATGGCCGCGAACCTCCGCCAGTTGCGCATCGGCGATGGTCACGCCGTCGGCAAACACCAGGTAATGCCAGTCACCGATACGCGCGTTCTGCAGACCTTTGCCATGGCTTAGATCGTCCAGGGTCAGCGAGTAGCCGCGATAGGCCTCGCTCAGGCTGATCTTCGCCGCTCCCGCGCTGGCGAATTGGCGATTGATGCCGAAGCCCTGGGTGTGCAGCGCGGCTTGCAGCGCCGGACGCAAAGTCTGAACGCCGTTGGAAGGCGCCTTTGGATAAGTCAGTTGCATGATGTCGCCCTCCTAGTTTTTCGCGGTGAAGTAAGTGTGGGTCCAGTTTCCGCCGCCGTTGTACGAACCGGGGAACGCGTTCAGTGCACGGGTCGAGTAACCGTAGATCGAGTCCGCGACCAGTACGTAGTTGCCGTTGGTGCCGTAGATCGTCAGAAAGTGCGCACCGCCGCCGTACCAGGCGCAGCGCAGGCCGACCGGACGGCCCATGTTGATCTGGTTCTGGATGGCCGACATCTGCAGCGAACCCTGATTCATGCCGTTGTAGCTGCGGGTGGTTTGCAGGGCCGAATCCAGATAGCCGTAGACGTTGCAGGGTCCCGGCTGTTTGCAGCAATTGCGGTCCAGTTGGGTGCTGGCGACACCGCACTGGGTCCAGGACCCGGTGCCGTAGTAGTTGCCGACCGAGGCGGAAACGGCCGCCCAGCACCAGTTGGTCTGGGTCTGTTTCTGCATCGTGAAGTTGAGGTTTGCGGCGGCCAGTGCAGTGGTTTGCGCTGCCGCTTCAACGTCGACCAGTTGCGGGTCGAGCAGATGGCCAACGAGGCACCTTGGCAGGGTCTCGCCGGTGAACGATGTTGCTTGATTGGTTAACATTTTTCAGTCCTCCATGAATGAAAACAAGCATCCAGCTTGTGATTTTGTTGCGGTGATGCCGAGCGATCGGTGGTTAACGGTTTTCATCTTCGATGAACGGTGCCGATCTCCTTGCTCGAGGTAACCCTAGTCTGATTATGCGTTTATGCAAGAAAATAAATGCATTGATGCATTTTAATGGGCAAAAAATCGCAGCCTGCGACAGTTCCTGCACCGATTTCTGCAGGAGCTGTCGCAGGCTGCGATCTTTTGATTTTGGCGGGATTAGCCCTCGGTTTTCTTCTCGGCCGAATCCAGCTCTTTCAATCGCTGATCAATCAACTGGCACTTGTCCGGCAGATCGGCGCTGGCGGTACCAAGATCCATCTTCTGCAACTCAGCGTTGATCTCCTTGGCCTTGGCCGGATTCTGTTCGGTGAGTCTGGAGACTTCCTTGGCCAGTTGTTCACGCTTGGCGGTGGCTTCCTCGGGCGTACAGGCCCACACGGGCAGGGCGCAGGCAAGGATGGCGGCGAGGGTGAGCTTGAGCAGGGTTTTCATGGGGGGGCGGGCCTCCGTTCCGGTTAAGGCGGGTTAACCGGTGGAGGCCTCGGGGCGGTGAAAAGTTCAGTCAGGCTCGCCGCAGTCGGTTGCTATTCGCCGCCATGGCAGCAACTGGACTGGCTGCCACCCTCATAGCGATCATGATGGCGCACCCACTCCATGATCTCCTCTTCATTGCGGCCCTTGGGCGTCAGATCAAGGTAGTTGTAAGCCCCCACCAACATATCCAGCCCACGCGCATATGTTGAATAGGTATGGAAAATTTCCCCGGCCGCATTTCGATAAAACACGCTCAGCCCCGGCATTTCTTCTTCGGCGCTGTCAGTTTTTTCGTAGTTGTACGTCGCCTTTCCGGCTTTGGCGTCCTCCTCCCGGGCGCACACGCCAAAGTCGTAGTTGAAATCGGAACCGTCTGACGACACCCAGTCGAATTTCCAGCCCATGCGCCGCTTGAAGGTCTGAAATTGCTCGAACGGTGCGTGGGAGACCGCGACCACTGCAATGTCGTGGTGGGCCAGGTGCTGGTTGGCGCCGTCAATGTGGTCGGACAGGAACGAGCAACCCTGGCAGCCTTCTTCCCAGTCCTTGGCAAACATGAAGTGGTAAACGATCAGTTGGCTGTGTTTACCGAACAGGTCGGCCAGTTTCAGCTCGCCGTTCGGGCCGTGAAAGCGGTAGTCCTTGTCGACTTTGACCCATGGCAACGCGCGACGCTTCGCGCTGAGGCGGTCGCGCTCCCGGGTGAAGGCTTTTTCGTCGGCCAGATGTTGTTGGCGCGCGGCAAGCCATTCTTCACGCGGCACCACTGGATGATTCTCAACGTTCATGATGATTTCTCCTGCGGGGGTTGAAACCGTCTTTGTCAGACTAGTCGTTTAACCCTTGGGCAAATCGACAGACCGCCGGTCGGTCGTCCCTGAAAATGCGGCTGAACGGCTGCGACAGGCTTCGGTCACAACCTATGAACGCGCCATAAATCACGCGCACCGGAGGTTGAATCAGGATGACCACTTATAACTGGGATTTGATTGAACGCTTGCTGCATGAAGTGCAGAACAGTGCTGGCGAAAGTTTCGCTCCTCGAAAATATGCCGAGGACTATGCGGCGGAGAAAGCCAGTGCGGGCGAGCCGATCGAGAATCTGGATCACCTGAAAACGGTGGCCTGTGAGTACGAAAAGTTGCTGTTGGACCGTGGATACATCGAACCGCGTCCGGATCATGAGGGCAGTACCGGCAACAATTTCATTCTGACGGCGCGCGGCTCGAGCCTGTTGAGCCTGATCGACAGCAGTATCCCCGGCAATGATCACCCACGGCAGGTGCTGGATGATCAGCAGGATGCGCTGGATGAAGCGACCTTTGATGAAGTGGCTTCCAAGGCACAGATTGCTTGATGGCCCGCTCCCGCATTGGATTGGCATCTTGTTTAAGGTTTTTGTGCTGCCTTCAGGCACTTGAGGTCATTGAAGTCTTTACGCACTCCCTCGATCTTCTTCAACAACCGCTGCCGTTGCTGCGGCGTGCTCTGCGCCATCAAATCAACTGCCAGCGCACGCGCCTGGGCTTCGGTGTTGGCGTAGGCCTTCTGGTAATCCGGTGTCCATAAACGCTCGCGATTGACCAGAAGCGTCTCGATCCGTTGTGGGAATTCAGGACTTTTGCGCTGGACCACTGCCGCGCTGAACTGCTGTTGCCAGTGCGCGCGGTTGGCGATCCATTGGCTGTTCTGATCGCCCAGTGCGGTTGACCAGGCCATCACCCGTTGTTCCTGAGTGACGCTCAACGGGCCAAGCCAGTCGGTCAGGCGCTTGTCCATGCGCGCGCCGCGTTCGGCGATCTGCTGGGCCAGTGGCGGTTTGACGTATTCCTGCTGACGCTTGCGCAGATCCTTGGCAAAGGCGTCGTTCATTTCCGCGACCTGTTTGTCATCCAGCCCTTGCAGCAACTCGATGGCCGAAGGCGTGATCTGCCGGGCGGTGTCAGCGATGGCTTTCTTCGCTTCTGCGGTTCGCGCTTGCAGCGCCGCGTCGGTCACCTGATTGGTTTCAACCATGCTCTGCAAGCGATCCAGCCAATCCAGGTAACCCGGCAACTGCGTGGTGCAGTGCCAGTTCAGGTGTTCCTTGAGGCGCTCGTTGAACCAGTCCTTTTGCTCGCCGTTCATGTCCAGGTAGTCGCTGAGCGTCCACGGGATTATCACGTCGAGGTTGCGATAGGCCAGGCCGACGCGGCTGCAGGCGCCGAGGGCGAGGGTGAAAATCAGCAGGGTGGCGAAGTGTTTGAACCAGCGAGACATGAGCGAATCCTTGCGAAAGCCTGGCGTCTGATTCTTATGTGAACGCAGGATGCTCCCGGCAGTTCAGCCGATCAATAGAACGCGCGTGCGGCCTTGAGTGTGACCAGCCCGTCGCACTCGCTGTTGTGTCCGGAGTAGGCTGAGCAATCACTGCCGCTGAGGCTGGAGTTGCTGTAGATCAGGTCGAGGTCGATGCCCATGAACGGCCGGGAAAACTTTACCGACCAATCGGTAAAACTGCTGACGTAGCCACCGTCCACCGAGACCGGCGAGTTCAATTGATGAGTGGTGTACTTCATGCTGATTCCGATGCCGAACGGCTGATTGCCGCCTAGGTCGGCGAACAGTGTGTTGTTCTGTTTATCCGGATCATCGCTGAAGGCTACGCCGAAGCGGCTGCCGAGCAGGGTCAGGCCGCCGAACAGCTCCTGGCTGTCGAGGGTGTCTACCTTGGGATAGCTGTAGTGGATCATCCCGACTTCGTAGCCGAGGGTTTGATCGAAAGGTTGTTTAAAGCCGACGTAGGAATCGATCTCGAGGTTTTTGCCGGGGCTGATGCCCATGCTCGGCGCGTATTGGCCGACATACAGGCCACTGTCGTGGCTGAGGTCAAGGCCACCGTGGAACGAGCCGGCCGCCGAAGGCTTGACCAGCCCCTGGGCCATGCTGCGGCTGGGGGTGGTACCGAGTTTGAGGTCGAAGTCGCCGAACTCGCGCTGGAAAATCTGCGCGTGCGCCGATGAACAGGCCAGCAGGCCTACAAATGATAAACAGGAAAATTTGAGCATGCGTCACTCCATGAACAGCGAGCGCAGGTCGTCGGGCCTGCTGAAACGCTTGATCTAGACGCGTGAAAGGATACCGGCGAATCATCAGAGTCGATGGCCGTTCGTCGATTTTTGCGGATTAATTAAACAGAAGAGGTGTAGCGCGGGTGCCAGTCCAGGCGCTTCGAAGCTCAAAGCGCCTCTGGACGGGTGTATTACCGGGTATTACTTCTTGCCCAGGCTGATCTGCTTGGACGGGCCGAACGTCTGGCCGCTGACGCCTTTGGCAATTTGCTGGATTTCGCCGCCGGACTTGAGGAACGCTGCGATCTGATCGTTGATCGATTCGCTGGTTTCAACGGCTGGAGCTGGCTTTGCTTTGCTGGTGGATGCTTTTACACGCATGGCGGCCATTAACCTGTAGAAAAGTAACTCGGCCAGGCATCGTACAGGAATAACTTGACAATTGCTTGATAAATATCCCCGGGAATAACCAGGTGCGTGGGTGGATTATTCTCGATTAATTATTCGAAACATCCCCCTAAGCTACTGTTTTAAATAAGAACATTTATTCGTCGTTACTGAAAATATCCCGAATGAAACGGCGCTGCAGGTCGTGCGTTGGCCAGACGAATGGCAAGCGGCCCGCGCCAAGCGGAGGAAAATCAAGGCGTCCCGGCGATTTTCTCGAACCGGGTGTTCAGTCAGCGAACGAGACGGGCAAAACCGGGTAGAATGCCGCCACGCAATGAGGGTTTTGGAAAATGGCTTTAGTCGGGCGTTACAACAGTTTGCAAGTGGTTAAACACACTAACTTCGGTTTATATCTGGACGGCGGTGCCGACGGCGAAATTCTTTTGCCCAACCGTTATATCCCTAAAGATATTCCCAGCGAAGATGAAGACTGGCTCAACGTATTTATTTATCTGGACAGCGAAGACAAACTTCTCGCTACCACTGAAAAACCAAAAGTTCAGGTCGGTGAATTTGCCAGTCTGAAAGTAGTTGAAGTCAACAGCATCGGTGTGTTCCTCGATTGGGGCCTGCCGAAAGATCTGTTGCTGCCGTACTCCGAAGAAAAACGGCAGATGACCGCTGGCGAATACTGCGTGGTGCACGTCTACCTCGACAAGCACACGCGCCGCATCACCGCCACCGCGCGCCTGGATCGTTACCTCGACAAGACCCCGGCCAACTACAGTGTCGGGCAGGAAGTTGGCCTGCTGGTTGCCGAAGCCACCGACATGGGCTTCAAGGCGATCATCAACAACAAACACTGGGGCCTGATCCACAAGAACGAAATCTTCAAGTTCATGCGTTCCGGCATGAGTGAGAAGGGGTTCATCAAGGAAGTGCGCGCTGACGGCAAGATCAGCCTCAGCCTGCAACCGGTTGGCCAGGAGGCTGCCAGCAGCCTGAGTTCGAAGATCCTCGCCAAACTGCGCGATAACAACGGCACGCTGGCGGTCAGCGACAAGAGCGATCCGGCGCTGATCAGCAGCCTGTTCGGCGTCAGCAAGGGTAATTTCAAGAAGGCCATCGGTTCGTTGTACAAGGACGGCAAGATCGTCATTCACGCCGATCGCATTGAACTAACCTGACCCGCGAGGGGCCCATGTTGCATGGGCTCACTGGAGGTCGGGCAGATGAAAAAAGCACTGATTGCCTACGGCGCCACCCTGGTGGCGTTTCTTCTGCTCGATGGCGTCTGGCTTGGCGTGTTGATGGCGCCGACCTATCGCGAGTTGCTCGGTTCGCTGATGCTCGAAAAACCGCTGCTGGTTCCGGCAGCGGTTTTTTATTGCCTGTACGTTTTTGGTTGCGTGCAATTTGTGGTGTTGCCGGCGCTGAGCTGGCAACGCGCGGCGCGCATGGGGGCGTTGTTGGGGCTGGTGGCGTACGGCACGTATGACCTGACCAATTGGGCGACGTTGCGTGGCTGGTCGGTGCAGGTGAGTTTGATGGATTGGGCGTGGGGGACGTTTGCCACGGCTGTTGCCTGCTCGGTCGGTTTTTTAGCAGCGAAGCGATTTGTGTAGTCAGCCCCGTAATTTTTGTTGTTTTGACCGACGCCTTCGCGAGCAAGCCCGCTCCCACAGGGGCATGCGGTCTACTGTGGCAGCGGGCCTGCTCGCGAATGGCGGCGCAGCCGACAGCCATTCACCCCTGACGCAACAGACAAACTAAATGTCTTTTCCAGACGGCTTTTTCTGCCTGGCTGATTGATAATCCCCGACACAGATTTTCGACCATTGGATGGCTGCCATGTTGTGTGTGTTCGAGGTGTTGCGGTGAGTGTCGAGCGGCGCAATGCCGACGGTTTTGCCTTGCAGGTGATGATCGGCCTGTGCCTGATCTGGGGCGTGCAGCAAGTGATGATCAAGTGGGCCGCGCCGGACATCGCGCCAGTGATGCAGGCGGCCGGGCGTTCGGGGATTTCCGCGTTGCTGGTCGGCCTGCTGCTGTGCTGGAAGGGCGGCTGGGATCAAGTGGGCAACACCTGGCGCGGAGGTTTGCTGGCCGGCGCGCTGTTTGGCCTGGAGTTCTTCTTCATCGCCGAAGGCCTGCAGCTGACCACCGCAGCGCACATGTCGGTGTTCCTCTACACCGCGCCGATTTTCACTGCGCTCGGTGTGCACTTTCTGCTGGCCAGCGAACGCCTGCGGCCGCTGCAGTGGATGGGGATTCTGCTGGCATTCATTGGTATCGCCATTGCCTTTGCCGGCGGCGTGTCATGGGACAACCTCGACCGGCGCATGCTGCTGGGTGATGCGTTCGGCGTGCTGGCCGGGGCCTGCTGGGGCGCGACCACTGTGGTGGTGCGCGCCTCGCGGCTGTCGGAGGCGCCGGTGACGTTGACCCTGTTCTATCAGTTGATCGTCGGCTTTGTCGGCCTGTTGTTGATCGCGCTGTTCAGTGGTCAGATCACTCACGTCAGTTTGACCACCGTGGCGGTCGCCAGCGTGCTGTTCCAGGGCCTGGTGGTGTCGTTCTTCAGCTACCTGACATGGTTCTGGCTGTTGCGGCGCTATCTGGCGGCCAATCTGGCGGTGTTTTCGTTCATGACGCCGTTATTCGGCGTCACTTTCGGCGTAGTGCTGCTCGGTGAACAACTGAGCCTGAACTTCGTCATCGGCGCGGTGCTGGTGTTGCTCGGCATCACTTTTGTCAGCGCTGAGCAGTGGGTGCGTCGGCGTTTGCGCAAAGCGCTCGGCCAGCAGTAGACGATTGCAGGGCCAACCCGCCGGCCATCAGCAAACCGCTGCCGGCGATCACCAGTGCCGGTTGCAGCCCACCGCTGAAATGGCTGCTCAGCGCGGCCAGCAACGGACCGCTGAGCTGGCCGATGGCGAAGCAGGCGGTCAACAGGCCGGCGTTGCGCTGGGTGGTATGCGGCGCCAGTTCCCGCGAACGTTGCATCACCAGTTGCATGCAGGCCAGAAACGGCATGCCGCACAACATCACCCCCAGTGCCAGGCCATAACCACTGCCCAGCAGACACGCAAAGACCCCAAGCGCCTGTAGCCAGAGGGTGGCCGTCAGCCAGTGCCGCGTGGTGTTCGGGTCGTGGCGACGCAGGCTCACGAGCAGCACGCCAATGGCCGCGCCAAGGCCGAAGCACGGCCAGAACAAATCGGCCTGCCATTGCCCGTGAAACTGCGCATTGGCCATTTGTGAGAGAAACGTGGCCGGGATGATGTAACCCACGCCATACAGCGCATACACCGCCGCCAGTCGCGGGATGCCGCGATTCGAGTGGCTGACATTGAGGGTGGCGACCGGCGTGTGAGTGCCCGGTTGCGGCAGGATCCGCACGATTGCCAGCAACATCAGCAGCGCCACGGCGGCGTAGATCAGCCACAGCGTGGCCGACGTCTGCTGCAGTAGATGTGAGACCAGCGCCAGCAGCCCTGTGAGAAAAATTCCCAGCCCCGGACCGGCAAACACCAACGCACCCAGCCGTGGTCGACCCGCCGCAGCCGCCAGTGGCTGACTCAGCGCAGTAATCATCACCAGCACCCAGGCACTCGCCACGCCGGTGCCGAAGCGCAGCAACAGATGCGACCAGAAACCGTTGGCCCAGAACGATGCCAGGGTCAGCAGCACACATAGCCACAAACCACCGTAGAGGCGGCGCTGCACTTGCTGCGGACGGTGGGCGAACATTGCGTCCACCGCGCCTAGCAGGTAGCCAAGGTAGTTGGCCGCCGCGATCAGACCGGCGGCGGTCAGGTCGAGCTGGCCTTCGCTGAGCAGGTGCGGCATTTGCGGGGTGAGGGCGAAACGCCCGATGCCCATGGCCATCATCAGGGCGACGAAACAGGCGGATAAGCGAATCAGAGGCGACATGGTCGGGATTCCTTTGAAGGAGCAATGACCGTCAGGCTAGAACTGATTGACTTTCTTTAAAATTGAATAATATTGATTAACTTGTTCTGTTATGGAGAAGAGTCGTGGAGTTCAGCCAATTGCGGATCTTTCAGGCGGTGGCCGAGGAAGGTTCGATCACCCGCGCCGCCGAGCGCTTGCACCGGGTGCCATCCAACCTGTCGACCCGGCTCAAGCAGTTGGAGGAGCAATTGGGTGTAGAACTGTTCGTCCGCGAGCGTCAGCGGTTGCAGTTGTCGCCTGCAGGAAAAGTCCTGCTGGACTACACCGGTAAACTGTTTGCTCTGCGCGATCAGGCCAGTGCGGCGGTGATGGGCGGGCAACCGGCGGGGGATTTCGTCCTCGGCACGCTGTACAGCACGGCGGCGATCCATTTGCCGGCGTTGCTGGCGCGCTATCACAAGCAATACCCGGCGGTGAACCTGCAAGTGCAGTCAGGGCCCAGCGGTGAGTTGCTCGAAGGTCTGGTCTCCGGGCGCCTCGATGCGGCGCTGGTGGACGGCCCGCCACAGCTGGCGGGCATCGACGGCGTGCCGTTGTGCGACGAGCGTCTGGTGCTGATCAGCGAGGCCGATCATCCGCCGATCCGTAGCGCCAAGGAGGTCGAGGGCAGGGCGGTGTTCACTTTCCGTCACGGTTGCGCCTACCGCGCACGGCTGGAGGCGTGGTTTGTCCATTATCAGGCGGCGATGGGGCGGGCAATGGAGATCGAGTCCTATCAGGGCATGCTCGCCTGCGTGATTGCCGGCAGCGGCGTGGCGCTGATGTCGGAGTCGATGCTCGCCAGTCTGCCGGGGCGCGAAAGCGTTGCGGTGCACCCGTTGGCCGAGCCGTTTGCCAGTGCGACAACGTGGCTCATGTGGCGCAAGGGCATGGTCGGGGCCAACCTCAATGCCTGGATTGAACAGCAGCAGGCGCTCTATCCCGTGGCATCGAATGAAAGCCGGCAGACGGCATGAACCAACCGATCGGAACTCTGTTCAATTCAGTAACAGATCATTGCGGATTTGACCGAGCATTGCGTAGGACTTCGGACTATTATCAGTGCGAAGCGGCCTCAGAATTCCGGCCGCTCAGCACTACCCTGAAGGGGGCATGACGATGAAAGAGAAAATTCAGAACTGGCTGCACGATTTGGGTGTTGCCCTCGGCTTGATCGAACCGCCTCTGCAACCCGTACCGATCCGCACCGATGACGAACAGCGCCGCCGTCAACAACGGCGCCGGTAACGCCCCCGATCCGAGATCACAGGATTCAAGATCAAGAGATCGCAGCCTGCGGCAGCGCCTACATGGATTAATGTAGGCGCTGCCGCAGGTTGCGATCTTTTGCTTTTAATGACGGCCGATCTCCAGTAAAAACCGGCTCAAGTCATTCGCGGTTTTCGCGGTCTTGAGCATGCGGTCCTCCTCGGCGGTGAACGCCGTCAGTCCGAATTCATCTTCCAGATGAAAGATCAGATCCTCGATATCCGCTTTCTCCAGGCCCAATTGCACCAGGCTGGTGTGGTCATTGAATTTGCGGTTTTCCAGCAGACGCCGGATGTATCGGTGCACGGCGGCACGCACGGCAGCTCTTCTCATGGCAGATTTTTCTGATGGTTGTTCTGCTTGAGTGAAGCAGGCCTCAGGCGTGCCCGCGCAACCACTGGTCAATCATCGAGCGCAAATGCTCGCCGGAAAAACTGCCGAAATGCCCGCCATGCACCGTGCGGATCGGCAACGCCTGCAAACGTCGCAGGCTGGCGGCGTAGTCCTCGAGATTCGAATGGTAGGCGTCTTCGATTAATGGCCCGTCATAGATGATGTCGCCGCTGAATAACGTTTCCGTCGCCGCCTCATACAGGCTGATCCCGCCCGGCGAATGCCCCGGCGTGTGCAGCACCTGCAGCGTGCGATTGCCCAGATCCAGTACATCGCCGTCGTCGACAAATCCGGTGGCCGGCGCGGCTTTGACCCGGTATTCGGCGTAGCACAGCGGGCAATCCGGATGCGCCTCGAACATGTCATCGCCGACATACGCGCGGCTCAAATCGTTCTCGCCATCCGGCGCCGCAAGGATGTCCGCTTCGGCGCGATGCACCAGCCGCTCGGCAAATTCGTGATGCCCGGCGATGTGGTCGAAATGGCAATGACTGGCCACAGCCACCAGCGGCCGCTCGGTGATCCACGGCAACTGCTCACGCAGACTGACCAGCCCCGAACCACTATCGAGCAAAAGGTCTTTGTCACGGCCCTGAATGTGCCAGAGGTTGCAGCGGTAAAAAGGCCGAATATACGGCTCGTGAATCAGCCGAATGCCGTCACTCAGGTGCTGCACTTCAAACCACTGATCGCGAGAAACGATCTTCATAAATCATTTTCTCCAAGCGTAAAAAAACGGGTGTGGCAACCGACGCCACACCCGTCGAAGAAAGCATCAAGTCGTTACATCAGAGCTTAGATCGCGCTCGCCACCGTCGCAGGACGACGGGAGAACAGGCTGACCACCACAAAACTGATCAGGCCCACAGCCAGGCTGTAGTAGATCGGGGTGTTGGCGTCCAGACCGTCCTTGAACATGAACAGCAGCGCCGTGGCGAAACCCAGGCCCATGCTCGCAATGGCGCCGGCAGTGGTCGCGCGTTTCCAGAAGATCGCACCCATCAGCGGGATCAGCATGCCGCCGACCAACAGGTTGTAGGCCAGAGTCAGGGCGCTGATCACGTCATTCACCACCAGCGCGATGCCCAGTACGACAACACCGGTGAGCAGGGTGAACAGGCGGTTGATGGCCAGGCTCGATTGTTTGCCGCCACGCAGTTTCGGCAGCAGGTCTTCAGTCAGAGTAGTGGCAGCGGCGAGCAGGCCGGCGCTGGCGGTGGACATCATGGCAGCGAGTGCAGCAGCGATCACCAGGCCACGGATGCCGTCCGGCAGCGACAGTTTGACGATGGCGGCGAAGGCGTTGTTGACGTTGTCCAGATCCGGGATCAGCACGTGCGCGGCCATGCCGATCAGTGCGCAGGCCAGGCCGTAGACGATGCAGTAGATGCCCGCGATACTGCCGGCGTACTGGGCGACTTTGGCGGTCTTGACGGTGAACACCCGTTGCCAGATGTCCTGACCGATCAGGATGCCGAAGAAGTAGATCATGAAGTAGGTGATGATCGTGTCCCAGCCGATGGTGGTGAAGCTGAAGGCGGTCGCCGGCAGTTTCAGCACCAGTTCGTCCCAGCCGCCAACGCGGTACAGGCAGATCGGCAACAGGATGAACATCAGGCCCACGGTCTTGATGATGAACTGGACGATGTCGGTCAGGGTCAGCGACCACATGCCGCCGATGGCCGAGTAGACCACCACCACACCGCCGCCGAGCAATACCGAGACCCAGAACGGCAGGCCGAACAGCACTTGCAGCACGGTGCCGATCGCCAGGATCGAGGTCACGCCGATCATCAGTGCGTAGGCCAGCATGATCGCCGCGCTCGCCGAGCGGGCCATCGGGTTGTAGCGTTTTTCCAGGACCTGGGTAACGGTGTAGATCTTCAGTTTCAGCAGCGGTTTGGCGAGGAACAGGTTCAGCGCAACGATGCCGCAACCCAGTGCCGCGCAGAGCCAGAAGCCGGAGATGCCGTGGACGTAGCCCAAGCGCACGGTGCCGACGGTGGACGCACCACCGAGCACGGTCGCGGCCATGGTGCCCATGTACAGGCTCGGGCCCAGATTACGTCCGGCGACCAGAAAGTCCTCGTTGGTCTTGGCCTTGCGCATGCCGAAGTAGCCGAGCAAGAGCATGCCGGCGGCGTAGATGAGGACGACGAATAAATCCAAAGCCATGATGGCGTGTCTCCGATTGTCTTTTTTATGGTGAAACAAATTTGGTTCTGAGTTGCTGCCCTTGTGGGAGCGGGCTTGCTCGCGAAGGCGTCGGCACATTCAAAAGTGATGTGACTGACAGATCGCTTTCGCGAGCAAGCCCGCTCCCACAGGGGTTGTGTGTTTCTTCAGGCCGCCTGGCGCAGTGCCGATTTGGCCGGTGCTGATGCGCCTTGGCTGCGCGCATCCTGCGGCCCGAACACTTCTCGCGGTTCCGGGAACAGGCTCAGCAGCGTCAGGTACACCACCGACGCCAGACCCAGGGTCACCGGCAAGCTGATGTCGATACCGCCGGCTATTTCACCCAGCGGGCCGACGAACTGCCCCGGCAGATTGACGAAGCACAGGCCGACCGCCGCGCTCGGGATCCATGCACCCAAACCGCGCCAGTTCCAGCCGTGGCTGAACCAGTAGCGTCCGCCCTGTTCGCCGCGAGTGAACACTTGCAGGTCATCCGGGCAGTAGAAACCGCGACGCACCAGCAGACCGATGATCATGATCACCATCCATGGCGTGGTGCAGGTGATGATCAGTACGGCGAAGGTCGAAACGCTTTGCACCAGGTTCGCCGCGAAGCGTCCGATGAAGATGAAGGCAATCGACAGCACGCCGATCAGCAGCGTTGCCTTGACCCGCGACAGCACCCGTGGGAACACGCTGGACATGTCCAGCCCGGTGCCATACAGCGACGTAGTGCCGGTGGACATGCCGCCGATCACCGCAATCAGACACACCGGCAGGAAAAACCAGCTCGGCGACACCGCCAGCAGACCACCCACATAGTTGTTGGCCGCGATGAAATCCGGCGCCTTGATCGCGACGATGGTCGCGGTGCTCAGGCCGAACAGGAACGGGATGAACGTGGCGATCTGCGACAGCACCACGGCCGCCATGATTCGCTGCTTGGAGGTGTCACGCGGGATGTAGCGCGACCAGTCGCCGAGGAAGGCACCGAAGGAAATCGGATTGCTCATCGCGACCAGCGCAGCCCCGATGAACGCTGCCCAGAAGCCCGGCTGACCGAGGTTCACCGTGCCGGCGTAGTTCACATCGAAAGGACCGGCGAAGGCGAAGATGCCCAGCAGGAATAACAGGCTGGCGCTCCACACCGCGATCTTGTTCACCCACAGCAAAAAGCGGAAGCCGTAGATGCACACGGTCAGCACCAGAATCGCGAACAGACCGTAGGCCAGACCCAGGGTCAGGTCGGTTTCCGGCAAGCCGATCAAGCGTTTCGCACCACCGATCAGCGCATCCCCCGAACTCCACACCGAGAGCGAGAAAAACGCGATAGCGGTCAACAGCGACAGGAACGAGCCGACGATGCGCCCGTGCACGCCGAAATGCGCACCGGACGACACGGCATTGTTGGTGCCGTTGAGCGGGCCGAACAGGCCCATCGGTGCGAGGATCAGCGAGCCGAGCAACACGCCCGACACAATCGCCCAGACACCGGCCTGAAACGACAGACCGAACAGCACCGGGAAACTGCCGAGCACGGCGGTGGCAAAGGTATTCGAACCACCGAAGATCATCCGGAACAGATCCGTCGGGCCAGCGGTGCGTTCGTGGTCCGGGATCTGCTCGACCCCGTGGGTTTCAATTTGCGTAAGGCTTTGGTCGTTGTTGTTGTTATTCATGATCTGCTCCGATCATAAAGGCGCGCTCATCGTGCGTGAGCGTCACCTGTCTTGGATAGGGTCTGCTGACGTTGGGTGACGAACCGCGTTGCTGCGCCAAAGTGCGCGAGGCAAGGCGCGGGATGCCGCCCATGGTTGTTCCCTTGGCAAATCCCGCAACGCAGCCTCGCGCACTTTGGCGCGCAACCCGAAGGGACGGGACCCATTTGGCGCAGGGCTGCGTTGCTCGGAACTTATTTGGAACAACCAAACTGCGTTCCTCGCGCCTTGCCCTGCGCCAAATGGGTCTCCGTCGCGGTCGTCACCCAACGTCAGCAGACCCTAGGGGATGGCAGCCCTTCCGGCATTGCGGACAAATGTTCATGGCAGGCCAGCCAATGGCCTTGTTGTTCTAGGCTCGACGCTTGTTTCTTGAAAACAATCGTCTCGCGCTCCTGGCTGAAGTGTTGCTCCCCTTGCATGCGCAGCTCGGTGGCCACGTCATGGATAAACACCGCCACGTCACCTTGCAGGCTGACGAAGGCGTTGCTCGAAGTGCACGACAGCACTTCAAAGCCATCCTCGGCGCGCCAGCTGTCCCACAAGGCCTGATAGGCATCGCGCGACAGCAGGGGCTGTTCGAGGGTGTAGAAGACGAAGCTCGCATCGATGCTGAACGCGCCGAAGTAAGCCTCGCGATCATTACGGGCGAAGGCGGACACCAGGTCGGCGGCCGCTTTCAAGACCTGATCACGTTCGTTCATGACCGAACCCTCAGCGGTGGACCACGCCAGGCAGTACGCAGAGCATTTCGTACAGCAGGTTGGCGGCCAGCAGCGAGGTGTTGCCGGTGGTGTCGTAAGCGGGCGAGACTTCTACCAGATCGCAGCCGATCAGGTCGAGGCCCTGACAGCCACGGACGATTTCAATCGCCTGAATGGTCGTCAGACCACCGATCTCCGGGGTGCCGGTGCCCGGCGCCCAGGCCGGGTCGATGCCGTCGATGTCGAAGCTCAGGTACACCGGACCGCCACCGACTTTCTCGCGCACTTCGGCCATCAGCGGTGCCAGCGACTTGTGCCAGCACTCTTCGGCCTGCACCACGCGGAAGCCCTGATCGCGGCTCCAGTTGAAGTCGTCAGCGGTGTAGCCCTGCGCGCGCAGACCAATCTGCACCACGCGGTCGCAGTCCAGAAGACCTTCTTCGACGGCGCGACGGAAGGTAGTACCGTGAGCGATCTTCTCGCCGAACATGTGATCGTTGACGTCAGCGTGTGCATCGATGTGCACCAGACCGACCTTGCCGTGCTTTTTGTGAATTGCCCGCAGGATCGGCAGGGTGATGGTGTGGTCGCCACCCAGGGTCATCGGGATCACGTTGTGCTCGAGGATGTTGTCGTAGGCTTCTTCGATGATGCGCACGGCGTCGAGCAGGTTGAAGGTGTTGATCGCCACGTCACCGATGTCGGCGACCGACAGCGAGTCGAACGGCGCAGCCCCGGTGGCCATGTTGTAAGGGCGGATCATCACCGATTCGGTGCGGATGTCGCGTGGCCCGAAGCGGGTGCCGGGGCGCAGCGAAGTACCGATGTCCAGTGGCACGCCAACAAAGGCTGCGTCCAGGCCGGCAGCAGTCGGAACATGGGGGAGTCGGAGCATGGTGGCGATGCCGCCGAAGCGCGGCATTTCGTTGCCGCCCAGTGGTTGGTGAAGAATCTTGTCCACGGGTAGGGCCTCATCGTCTTTGTTTTATTTATGTCGGCGCGCCGCATTCGCAAGGTCACGGGCACCGCTGTGGCACCGATTCTGCGAAATGTAGTGAGGCGGAAGAATCGCTACGGGCAAATACTTAGTTCAGATTTTTCTAAACTAATGCCAGACTTCCCCCCTACCTGCTCGTTCCCACGCTCGGCGTGGGAATGCATCCACGGACGCTCCGCGTCCAGCCGTAATCGCAGGTGACGCAGAGCGTCACGGGCGGCATTCCCACGCAGAGCGTGGGAACGATCCTTGGAGTAGACATGGCCAACGCTTTACCCGACCTGAAACTATTGCGCATCTTCGTCAGTGTGGTTCGGCATCAGGGCTTCGCCAATGCGCAGCAGGAGCTCAACCTGTCGACCTCGGCGATCAGCACTTACATGAGCCAGCTCGAAGCGGCGCTGGGTCTGGTGCTGTGCCATCGCGGGCGGGGCGGGTTCAGTCTGACCAGCAAGGGTGAACTGTTCCATCAGGAAACCCTGCGCCTGCTGGCCGAACTCGAAGGTTTCGAGCAATACGCCGCCGCGCTCAAGGGTGAATTGCGCGGCACGCTCAACCTCGGGGTGATCGACTCCACCGTCAGCGACAAGGCCTTGCCGTTCGCCGAAGCCATCGGCGCCTACAGCCAGGAACACCCGGCGGTGCATTTGCACTTGTCGGTGATGAGCCCGTACGAACTGCAACTTGGCGTGCAGGACAACCGTCTGGATCTGGCGATCGGCGCGTTCTCCACGCGCATGAGCGGTCTGGTCTACATGCCGCTGTACCGCGAGCAGCACTGGCTGTATTGCAGCAGCCGCCACCCGCTGTTCAACGAGCGACGCATCCCCGAGCAGGTCATCACCCAGCAACGCATGGTTGGTCGTGGTTACTGGAGTCAGGCGGAACTTGCGCGCCACGGTTTCAAGCACAGCGCTGCCACCGTGGAAAGTATGGAAGCGCAGCTGATTCTGGTGCTGTCTGGCGCCTACATCGGTTACCTGCCGGAACACTACGCCCAGGCTTGGGCCGACAAGGGCGACTTGCGCGTGTTGTTGCCGGCGACCTTCGGTTATCAGGCGCCGTTTTCGATGATCATGCGCCGTGCCCGCAGCCGGGAGCCGCTGATCCAGACTTTCCGTGATCTGCTCAAAGCACAGCTCAATCAGGCTTAGCTTGTAGGGAAAAGAATTATGTCCAGACCTCAATGCCCGCGCTGCCTGCGCCCACAAACCCATTGCCTGTGCCCGCTGATCCCGAGCCTCGACAGCCGCACCCGGGTGTTGCTGTTGCAGCACCCGAGCGAGGTCAATCACGCGCTGAACACGGCGCGACTGGCGGCGCTGGGTTTGACCAATGCCGAGCTGATTGTCGGTGAAGTGTTCGAGGATCTGCCGGCGCTGCTCAACCGACCGGGGTATCAGGCGCGCTTGCTGTTTCCCGCCGACGATGCGCAACCGATGCAGGCTTATGGCGAATCAGATGAGCCGCTGTTGCTGGTGGTGCCGGACGGCACGTGGCGCAAGGCGCGCAAGATGCTCCACCTCAATCCGCTGCTGGCGGGGTTGCCACGGGTGACGCTGGCCGCGGGCGGAGTGTCGCGCTATCGGCTGCGCAAGGCGCCGGGGCCGGGGGCGTTGTCGACCATCGAGGCGATCGTGCAGGCGCTGGAAACCCTTGAAGCGCCGACCACGTTTGCGCCGTTGCTCAAGTCGTTCGAGGCGTTGATCGAGGGGCAGATTGCGGCGATGGGGGAGGAGACCTTCCAGCGTAATCATGGCGATAGATGATCGTTCCCACGCGGAGCGTGGGAACGATCATTCGCTAGCGCTCGCGCATCGCCTCGGTCCTGGCCTTGAGCACGGGTTTGAGCAGGTAATCGAGGACGCTTTTCTCCCCGGTAATAATGTCCACCGTCGCCACCATCCCCGGGATGATCAGCAGTGGTTTCACATCCCCGCCCAAATGGTTTTTATCGGTCCTGACCTGAATCAGATAGAAACTGTTGCCCTTGTCATCGGTGATGGTGTCGGCGCCGATCAGCTCCAGTTTTGCGCTCAGCCCACCGTAGATCGTGTAGTCATAGGCGCTGAACTTGACCATGGCTTTCTGGCCCGGGTGCAGGAACGCGACGTCCTGTGGACGGACCTTGGCTTCGATCAGCAGGTTGTCTTCCAGCGGCACGATTTCCACCATGTCGCTGCCCGGCTGCACCACGCCGCCGATGGTGTTGACCTTGAGTTGCTTGATCACCCCGTGCACCGGCGAGGTCACGGTGGTGCGGCTGACGCGGTCGTCGATGGCGATGCTCGACGCGGTGATTTTCGACAGGTCGGTGCGTTTCTGATTGAGGTCCTTGGCCGCGTCGGAGCGGAAGGTCTGCTCCGATTCGTCGATCTTGCTCTTGATCTCGTTGATCGCCGATTCCGCCCGGGGGATGGCCAGCGTCGTCGCGTTCAGCGAGCCACGAATCTCCACCGCGCTGCGCTTGAGCCGCAGGATTTCCACTGGCGATACCGCACCAGTGCCAACCAGCGGCGCCGACATGTTCATCTCTTGCTGCAGCAGCGCCAGGCTGGAGCTGTACTGGCCTTGTTTGGAGCGGAATTCCGCCAGCTCCTGGGTTTTCTGCCGCAGCTGTTCGGTGAGGGTACGTTGCTCACTGGCCAGTCGCCGCTGGCGCTGGTCGTACAGTGCCCGTTCGTCTTCGGCGACCTGTGGCGCCTTGGCGATCACCTCGTCAGACAGCTTGAACGGGCGCCCCTCGGCTTCGGCGGAGAGGCGTTCGACTTGCGCGGTCAGGGCGTAACGGTCGGCCTCGCTCTCACCCTTGTTCGACAGGAAGCGCGTGTCATCCAGGCGCAACAGCTTGTCGCCCTTGTTCACCATCTGCCCTTCACGCACAAAAATTTCGGTGACGATCCCGCCCTCGAGGTTCTGGATCACCTGGACCTTGCTCGACGGAATCGCCTTGCCTTCGCCCATGGTCACTTCTTCAAGCACTGCAAACTTGGCCCAGACCAGCGCGCTGATCAGCAGCGCCGCCGCCAGCCACACGGTGATCCGCGACCAGCGCGGCGAGTCCTGCAAGGACGCGCCGGCCGTTTCCGGCATGAACTCGGCTTCGGCGCTTTTGCCGAAACTGTCGAAGTAGCCGCGTGACTTACTACCTGAAGATGCAGACATGGGGCGATACCCCTCAGTTGAGAAACATCAAACTGGATGACCCATCAGTGGCCAGGGACACTAATCTGTGACCAGAGAACTCCCCTGTTGCCATAGAGCCACTCTGTGACCCGATAGCTTCCCTGTTGCCATAGAGCCTCCCTGTGGTGAGGGGATAAATCCCCTCACCACAGGTTTTTGTGTAAAGCATGGGTTTGTGTAGTGACACAGGTTTTGTACAAGCCACCGGGTTCGTGAAAACCATCCTTATGTGTACGCCTCTACACCGCCGCCGAGCCGACACGGCCCTTGCGCAGTGCATCGATGACCGCTTCTTTCGGGCCGTCGGCGACGACTCGACCGTTGTCCAGTACCAGCAGTCGGTCCACCAGACTCAGCATCGAGGTGCGATGGGTGACCAGCAGCAGTGTCTTGCCTTGCACCCAGCCGTGGAGCTTCTGGCGCAGCAGGTCTTCGCTGCTGTTGTCCATGGCGCTGGTGGGTTCGTCGAGCAGCATGATCGGCGGGTCGAGCAGCAACGCCCGGGCCAGCAGCACGGCCTGGCGTTGGCCGCCGGAGAGCAGTTGTCCGCGCTCGCCCACCGGGCGGTCGAAACCTTGCGGATGCTGGCGGGCCAGTTCGGTGACACCGGTCAGTTCGGCGACTTCGAGCATGCGCGAATCGCTGATGTAACGTGCGCCGAGGGTCAGGTTGTCGCGCAGGCTGCCGGCCAGCAGCGGCAGGTCGTGGGCGACGTAGCCGATCTGCTGGCGCAGGTCGGCGACATCCAGTTGCCGCAGGTCGAGGCCGTCGAGCAGCAACTGGCCTTCTTCGGGTTCATAGAAGCCCATCACCAATCGCGCAAGGGTGCTTTTGCCTGAACCGCTGCGGCCGATGATGCCGATCCGCTCGCCGGGTTTCATGCTGAAGCTGATGTTGCTCAGCGCCGGTGCATTCTGACCGTTGTAGTGAAAGGTCACGCCGCTGACGTCCAGCGCACCTTGCAGTTGCGTGCGTTCCAGAGGCCGCTGCTTGCCGTCGCGCTCCTGCGGCAGGCCCATCAGCGCATCGGTACTTTTCATAGTCAGTTGCGCTTGCTGATAGCGGGTGATCAGCCCGGCGATCTGCCCCAGCGGCGCCAGTACGCGGCTACCGAGCATGTAGCTGGCGACCAGCGCACCAACGCTGAGGTTGCCGGCGATGATGCTGTAGACCCCGGCAACAATCGTCGCCATCCCGGAAAACTGTTGAATGAACAGTGTGCCGTTGGTCGCCAGCGCCGAGAGGTTGCGCGCATGGCTGTCGAGGCGGGTGAGGGCGCCGTGGGTGCTTTCCCATTTGTGCTGGCGCTCGCTTTCGGCGCTGCAGGCCTTGAGGGTTTCCAGGCCGCCGAGGGTTTCGATCAGCAGCGCCTGACGTTCGGCACCCAGGCTCAGGCTTTTTTGCACGGTGTCACGCAGGCGCACCTGAATGGCCAGGGCAAAAATGATCGTGATCGGAAACGCCAGCAGCGGAATCACCACCAGCCAGCCGCCGAGCAGGCCGATCACCACCAGCATCAACACCACGAAGGGCAGGTCGATCAGGCTGGTCAGGGTCACCGCCGTGAGGAATTCACGCAGGCCCTGAAAGTCATGAATGCTCTGGGCGAAACCACCGATGGTCGCCGGCCGCGCCTTCATCGCCATGCCGGTGATGCGTTCAAATAAAGTCGCAGAAAGGATCACATCGGTTTTCTTGCCGGCGGTGTCGAGCAAGTGCGCGCGCACCACTCGCAGCACCAGTTCGAAGCCGGTGCCGATCAACAGGCCGATGGCCAACACCCACAGGGTCGAGGTGGCCTGATTGGGCACCACGCGGTCGTAGGTCTGCATGACGAACAGCGGCACCATCAGGCCCAGCAGGTTGATCAGGAAACTGGCGAGGATCGCGTCGCTGTACAGCCATTTCGACAGCTTCAGGGTGTCGCGAAACCAGGCGTGGACCCGCGGCACCAGCGGGGAGCGCAAGTCTTCGAGTTCGTGGCGCGGACGGGCGAACAAGGCCTGGCCGCTGTAGTGTTCGGCCAACTCTTCACGGCTGACCCATTGCTCGCCGCCATCGGCTTCGCTGGGCAGAATCAGCACCTTGCCGTCGTCGGCGAAACGCCGCAGCACAGCGGTACGCCCATCCTTGAGCAGCAGCAGAATCGGCAGGTTCAGCGCTGAGATGTCTTTCAGTTCTCGTCGCAGCAAACGCGCCTGCAAACCGGCCCGGGCTGCTGCACGGGGCAGCAGATCCAGGCTCAGGCGTTGCTTGTTCAGGGGCAGCCCGGCACTCAGGCTGGCGCGACTGACAGTCGCGCCGTGGAGTTTGCAGAGGATCAACAGACCGTCGAGTAACGGATCATCGAAGCTCAACCGCGGATCGACCCCGGTACTACCGGGTTCCATGCTGGTCATATTGATCGCCTCTGTTGAACGGGCTCAAGTTGATCGTTTGATCGTTCCCACGCTCTGCGTGGGAATGCCTCTAGGGACGCTCTGCGTCCAGTGACGCGGAGCGTCACGGACTGCGTTCCCACGCAGAGCGCGGGAACGATCAACATGGGACTTATTTCAGTTCCGGCAAACGCGCTTCGTTCTTCACCTCGGTCGCAGCGATCGCATCTGCCGGCAGCACGACCCGTTGCTTGCTCAGCAACTGGCCCATGTTCGCCAGCACGCGGTACATCGAATATTCCTCGGTATAGCGGATTTCGGTGTAGCGGCGGTTGGCGTTGTAGAGCTCGTTTTCACTGTCGAGCAAGTCGAGCAGGGTGCGCTGGCCGAGGCCGAACTGATCCTGATAGGCCGCGCGCACACGCTTGGTGGTCTCGGCGTATTCGCGGGCGGTCGGGGTCTGTTTCTTCGCGTTGACCATGGCGTTCCAGGCCAGGTGAATGTTCTCGTTCAACTGACGCAGGGCGTTGTTGCGGATGTCCATCGCCTGGTTGATCTGGTGCGCATCGGACGCCAGACGGGCCTTGTCGCTGCCGCCACGGAACAGGTTGTAGTTCATGATCACGCCCACGCGCCATTCGTTGTCGTGGCCTTCATCACCCTGCACGTTGTTGTTTGCACCGACTGCCGCTTCGGCATCGAAACGTGGATAGAACGGCGACTTGGCGACTTCGTACTGGCTCTCGGCCGACTGCACGTCCGCCTGCGCGGATTTCAGGTACGGGTTGTTCTCGACCATGCTCTGCTGGGCTTCCGGCAGGCTGGTGGGGATCTCGCCGCGAGTCGACGGTGGCGCTTCGAGTTCATCGGGCATGCGCCCGACCACAGCGTAGAAGTTCGATTCGGCGTCGGCCAGATCGACTTCGGCGGTGTCGAGGTTGTTTTGCGCCAGCGCCTTACGGGCCACCGACTGATCGGAGTCGGCGGTGCTGCCGATGCCGCGCTCGGTGCGCAGGCCGATCTGATCGTTGACGCGCAAGTGCGCTTGCAGGTTGTTCTTGGCCAGGGTCACCAGTTCGCGCCGCTTCAGCACTTCGAGGTAAACCTCGATGGTGCGCAGGGCCAGATCCTGGGCGGTACCTTGCGCATAGTAGGCGCGCGAATTGGACACGCCCTTGGTGCGCTCGACCTCGTTGGCGGTGTTGAAACCGTCGAAGATCATTTGCCGCAGCCGCAGTTCCGACTGGGTGTAATTGAGGATTTCGGTGTGATGATTACCGAGGGCCCGGGTGTTGGTGTTGTCGCTGTAGCCACGCCCGTAGGCGGCGTTCAGATCGACGGACGGATAGAAGCCGCCCTTGGCGACTTTCACTTGTTCATCGGCCGACAGTTTGGCATCCACGCGCGAAGCGAGTTCCGGGTGGGTGGCAATGGTGCTTTGAATCGCTTCGGTCAGGTTCATGGCCTGGGCTTGGGAAGTGCAAGCCATGGCCAGCAAAACCGCGCTGCAGAGGGGGGTTAAAACGCGCATGGGGTGCATCTCCCTGGTCCTGATGGTGCGTTACTGTCGCCAAATATTTGACGATATTTTGAGGTGTAAGCGTTTCACTCTTGTAACAACAGAGCTAAGAACATCCTGAAGCGTAGCTAAGAAAAAATTTTCATAAGTCTTATGCCGAAAAAAACTTATGCGCTTGGCAAAATCCGGCACATTGTTCAGGACGAAAGCCTTTGTTTCATGCGCTTTAGGGAGCACAAAAAGGCTTGAGGAAAGTTCCACTCACTTTGCGACATACGGCGAAGTAATGCTGAAGGGGAGGGACGCGTAGCGGCAGATGAGCGACAGATTTTTGTCACTCGGGTGATTCACCACCGTTACGTAGCGTTAGTGGGCCTGCTGCATCGATCAGGATTCTGAAGTGCTTGAAAGCACTGAAGTTTCCTTGTTTGCGCAAACCTGCGAAACGAACTGTCGAGGTGCGAGCGTCACCCCGGCAACCCGATTGAGCCATGGGCTGCTTCGCGAACCAGTGCCGACGGTGGTCGGCAGCGGAGGAATTTCACATGGCAACGCTCATCGGGATCGTCACTAAAGTCATTGGTCAGGTTTTTGCGCAGGGCACCGACGGCACGCGCCGCGCCTTGGTCGAAGGCGACCGCCTGTTTGCCGGCGATCAAGTGATCACCGGCGCAGAAGGCGCCGTCGCCGTTCATCTGCAAAACGGCCATGAGTTGACCCTGGGCCGCGACAGCAGCATGACCATGTCCGGGCAACTGCTGGCCAACCAGGCGGTGCACGTCGATTCCCCTGAAGCGCTGACGCCGAGCGAAGCGCAACTGACCGATGTCGAGCAGATCCAGAAAGCCATCGCCGCCGGTGAAGATCCGACCAAAGCCGCGGAAGCGACCGCTGCCGGTCCAAACGCACCGACTGGGGTACCAGGCGAGGCGGGTGGCGGCCACAGCTTTGTATTGCTGACCGAAGTAGGCGGGCGGGTGGATCCGGTCATTGGCTTCCCGACCGCCGGTTTCAATGGCATTCCCGAGTTTCCCGAAGAGCGCCATAACGTCGTCATCGACAATGGCAACAACACGCCAATCGTGCCGCCGCCGGTGAACAATCTGGTGACGCTCAGCGGCCTGGCAGTACCCGGGGGCGAGTTGACCCTCAACGAAGCCAATCTGCCTGACGGCTCCTCGGCCAATCCCGGCGCGCTGACTCAGAGCGGCAGCTTCACGGTCTCGGCGCCGGATGGTCTGAGCAGCCTGAACATTGGCGGCATCAACGTGATCAGCGGCGGCGTGGCGGGCGGATTTCCACAGTCGATCACCACGCAACTGGGCAATACCCTGACCATCACCGGCTACAACGCCGCGACTGGAGTTGTCAGCTACAGCTACACCCTCAACGGCAATGACGCGCACCCGGCCGGTGACGGCGCCAATAGCCTCAGCGAACATTTCACCGTGACCGCCGGCGACAGCAATGGCGACAGCGCCACCGGCTCGCTCGACGTCAACATCATCGACGACGTGCCCAAAGCGGCGAATGACAGCAACGCCAACACCGCCTCGGAAACCCTGTTGACCCTGACCGGCAACGTCCTGACCAATGATGTGCAAGGCGCTGACCGCGTGCCCACCGGCCCCGTCACCGCCGGTACATTTACCGGAACGTTCGGTACCCTGGTGTTGAATGCCAATGGCACTTACACCTATACCCTGAACACCAGTGACGCCGATTTCAAAGCCCTGCACGGCGGTGGCAATGGCACTGAAACCTTCAGCTACACCATCACCGATTCCGATGGTGATATCAGCACCGCCAACCTGGTGCTGCAGATCCACAACAACGACGATCCGGTGGTGATCAACGGGTTAAGCGTTGAAGGTGGCGAGCTGACGGTTTACGAAAAAAACCTCAGCACTGGCAGCGAGCCGGATTCCACCGCGCTGACCCAAAGCGGCACCTTCAGCATCACGGCGCTGGATGGCGTCACCACGCTGACCGTCGGCGGCATCGCTGTCGTTACCAATGGCGTGGCCGCAGGCTTCCCGCAATCGATCACCACACCACTGGGCAGCACGTTCACGATCACCGGTTTCAACGCCGCCACCGGAGTGGTCAGCTACAGCTACACCCTCGATCACAACGATGCGCATCCGACCGCCAATGGTGCCAACTCATTGCCTGAGCAATTCGCCGTCACCGTGGTCGACGACAACGGCACGACTGCCAATGCGACCCTTGATGTGAACGTGGTCGACGACCTGCCCAAAGCGCTGAACGACAGCAACACCGGCACCGCCTCGGAAACCAACCTCACGCTGACCGGCAACGTTCTGACCAACGACGTGCAAGGTGCCGACCGCGTGCCCACTGGTCCAGTCACCGCCGGCACTTTCACCGGCACTTACGGCACTCTGGAATTGCACACCGACGGAACTTACACCTACACGCTGAACCCAACCGATGCCGACTTCAAAAACCTGCATGGCGGTGGCAATGGCACGGAGAACTTCACCTACACCATCACCGATTCGGATGGTGATACCAGCACCGCGAACCTCGTCCTGCAAATCCATAACAACGATGACCCTGTGATCATCAATGGCTTGAACGTTGATGGGGGGGAGCTAACAGTCTTTGAGAAAAACCTCGGCACCGGCAGCGCCCCGGATTCCACTGCATTGACGCAAAGCGGTACTTTCACCATTACCGCACTGGACGGCGTTACGACGCTGACCGTGGGGGGGATTGCCGTGGTCACCAACGGCGTGGCCGCAGGCTTCCCGCAATCGGTTACCACGCCGCTGGGCAGCACGCTCACCATCACCGGCTTCAACGCCACAACCGGTGTTGTGAGTTACAGCTACACCCTCGATCACAACGATGCGCATCCGACCGCCAATGGTGCCAACTCGCTTTCGGAACAGTTCGGCGTCACGGTGGTGGATGACAACGGCACCACTGCCAACGCAACCCTTGATGTGAACGTGATCGACGATCTGCCTAAAGCGGTTAATGACAGCAACAATGGCACCGCCTCGGAAACAACCCTCACGCTGACCGGCAACGTTCTGACCAACGACGTCCAGGGCGCCGACCGCGTGCCGACTGGTCC